>JAGCVB010000010.1 GCA_017962585.1 Bacteroidales bacterium | reverse complement strand
GGTTCCCGGAACGTGGGACTCATAGAAAGCCGGCTGGCTGTTTCCGCCACCCTGAGGCTCTCCGTGATACTCCGAACGCTGAGTTATGAAGGTCAGGATATCCCCTTCCTTGAGGCCAAGCTGGGAGAATGACTGGTCATTCAACAGTTCGCTGTACTCCTTGGTAAGGCCGTAAACGAACAGTTCTCCGGTCTCGTCCTTTATGTAGAAGTTGCCGTAAGCTTTTGCGGTATTGTCGCATATCTGGGTGATGGTTCCGGTAATCCTGAACCACTCTCCGGTACCGGCAGTCTTGCCGTTGAACTGGGCTATAGTTATGGTTTCTGCCTTTATCGATCCATTCTGGTTGACATTCACCACAGCCGTCTTGTCACCCATAGTGAAGGTGAACTTACCCGAACGCTCGTCGTCGTCCTCATTGGGATCTAAGGTTACGGTAATCACCTGGGTTTTGTCAGAGCCTTTTCCAGAAGTTGGATCCAGTTTGATCCAGGCAGATCCCGTGGATACAGTCCAGTCTTCAGTGGCCTTGAAAGACAAGGTTTTGGTTTCGCCCTTGGCCAGGAACGACATAGATGTGGCCGACGGCTTAAGTTCCCCTTGAGAAACATATGCCTCCTGTGAAATCGTCAGCTTTGTGGTTACGGTACTGCTGCCCTTGCCGGTGAAAGTGACAGTTGCGCTGCGAGCTTCTCCCTTGTTTGCCTGGACGTTGACTTTAATCACCGCCCCGCTCTTGGAAACACCTCCGCTGCTTACGCTAAGGGATGCCCAGTCGGCATCAGATTCTGCTGTCCAGTTGCAGTTTGTAGTAACCGTCACCTCTGCCGACCCTACGGTGTTGGGGAAGGACAGGCTGGATGGAGAAACGGTAACCGAAGCCCTTTCTTCTACAGGTGCCGTAGGGGGTTCTTTACCACAGGAAGAAGCCACGCAGGCAGCACCGAAGAGCACTATGATTATATGTTTAAGTTTCATATAGAAATGGTTATTACATCCTCAAATATAATCAAATGTGCAATAAAAAAAAAGGCGCGGGACTATATGCCCCGCGCCTTCATAAATATTGGTTTACTTTCTTACTCAGCGTACTTGATTACGATAGAATCAAGATATCCTGCATAGCCTGAAGTATTCTGAAGCTTGAAGAAAGTATAGTTGCCTGAAGACAGGTCGTAAGTAGTCGATGTAGAATCTGACTTTCCAGTGATTACAGTCTCCGGGTTCTCGGCATCACCGACAGTAAGTACATAGTTGGAAGCGTAGAAACTGGTTTGCCTTGTAATTACAATCTTTGTAATCTTGCCACTGATAGCAGTCTTGTTGGCAATGTAGCCAACTTCCTTCTTGAACTGCATACCCTGCTTATTGTCAGTACCCTTCTCATAACAAGCCACCTGGTTTGCCAAGAAGGTGATACCATTGACGGTAAACTCGGTGTCATCACCATACTTAGAAGGAAGTTCTTCCTGGGTGATGGCTACCTTGGGAGAAGGAGCAACTACATTGACTGTACAGGTTGCCTCGGCCTCGGTGTATCCGTCAACTGCAGGGGCGGTGAGGGTTATGGTAGCCTCGCCGACCTTAAGTCCGGTAACTACACCGTCAGCGCTTACAGTAGCGACGGTCTCGTCAGACGACTTGTAAGAGATTTCCGCACCGCTGTTGGAAGTAGCTTTCAGGGCTACAGTCTCTCCGTTCTCCACCTCTACGGTAGCGGGAACAGTGATGGCGCCTCCTGTCTTGGTGGCCTCGAACTGGTTGCTTGCCCAAACGCCAAGCTGCTTCTTTGTTCCATTGTAGCAAGGGATGGCGGTGAGGTTACCCTCGGAGTTGGTGGTGATGACAACGCTGTTGTTTACCTTGGCATACAAATCGATACTCTGGCTGCCCTGGCTGAGTTTTCCGTTTCTGTCACCCATTCCAAGGCCGTCAGTAATCTTGACATCCTCTACCTTGACTACGCGGCTTACATAAGGTGCGAAGTTCTTGAGAAGGTCTGCAAGGGTAACGGTTACGCATACAGGCTCGCCCGTAGACTTGGTAGCCTCGGAATCGTTCCAGGATGTGAGCTCAGGGGCTCCGCCGTACATTGTTCCCTTTCCGGTAATCCTTCCTGTGAAGGAGTCACCCACCTTGAGTCCGTGTCCGCTCTTGTATAGCAGGATTCCGGCCTTTCCGTCATCTATGAAAGCATTGCTTCCGTTTACATAGGAAACTACTGCGTTGGTAAGTTCTACATCATAATCAGCAGAAGTGCCGGTAAGTTCGCACCAGGCGTTGAGGTCGGCTATGGACTTCATAGGAGCGGCCTGAACCAGTTTCACTACCATATTGGTAGTTTCGCCGATTATCTGGATCTCTGCAGTACGTGCAGTGCTGGTAGTGTTAGGCTCTAGGCTGATCTCGATCTCTCCGTTATTGGCTCCTGAAGGGGTGAAATCCTTAACCCAGCTGTCGTGGTTCCTTACTTTCCAGGTCCTGTTGGCAGTAACGGGGATGGTAGCAGAGGTGGCGCTTGCCAGTACATATGTGTTCTCAGCTGCGAAGAGTTCCTCTCCGGTAGGTTCAGCCTGGTCCATATAGAGATAAGGCAGGACATATCCGTCAGTAACATCGGGCCATGCGCCAAAGTCGAAATACTGTTTGTTGTCGTACTGGAGAATCCTGTTAGCAGCGCTGGTGTTTGTGAGGGTCACAGCTCCGTTTGCGCCGAAATCTACAGTCCATACGCTGGCTTTGCTTATATCGTTGGTCAGATAGAAGTTGGCATAGCCTGAACTTTGATAAATATAGGCGCCGTTAGGCTGCTTGATGGCATATCCGCCTTCTACGGGCTCCAGCTTGTGGCTCAGCGAGCCGTTGGTCATCACGATGACACCGTCTGCGTCAGGAGTTACCTTTGTGGTATAACCGTAAGCGTAGGTGTTGTCATCTTTGCCGCAACCAATGTTGATAGCGGCCTGGAGATCTCCCTTGAGGTCGAAGACGATGAGGTATGTCACCTCGGGATCCATCTCGGAAGCGGCAGAAATCTTCTTGTAATACTTGGTAGCATCCAGTCCGGCTTCTCCCTGCTGGGCAACATTGATGGAATATCTTGTTTCACCTGCTCCGCAGAAAGCCACTACGTCGGCCCTGGGGGCGTTGAGCTCGTTCCACTGGTCGAGATTCTTCTGTGCGGTTATCTTGACCACGGTGTTTCCTGTGCCGTGTGAAGGAGTCACGGTGAGCCACTCAGGAGCATAGGCATACCAGTCTCCGTCGGCGCTGAGGTTCACTGTCACCTCCTGAGGAGCTGCGCCGTCAAAACGTGCGTCTACCTTGTCAGCAGAAAGTGCGAGTGCAAGAGGGTCGCTCTTCTGACAGGAAGAGAGAAGCGCGATACCAGTCGCGAGTGCGAGAACAGCTGTAAAAATACGTTTCATAATTACTCTTCCCTTTTATTAGTTGAACATATACTTTATACCGAACTGGAGGTGCCAGGTCTGGTAGATGGAATCGGTACGCATCCAGGACTTGGATGAATTGCCGCTGAATGAGTAGATAGGAGCCACTGTGGAGCTCAAGCTCTCGGCATTGGTGCAGTGGAGAATCTTTCCGCTGTTGGCAGCCATTGTCTGAGGGATGCCCCACTTGGGGTTCAGGAGGTTGCCAAGGTTGAGAAGGTCTACTGAAATCTGCAGTTTGTGAGTGCTCTTGCGGAGCTTCAATGTCAGATCCTGAGCGACGCGGAGGTCGATGTAGTGAATCCAGGGTGAAAGGGCTGAATAAGCCTCGGCATACTGTCCCTTGTGGTTCCTGAGATACTTGTCCTGCTGAACGTAGTTCCAGAAAGCCTGCATGTCATCGGCAGAAGCCCAGGTGAGCTCGTCCGGAGTCTTGGGGATGTAGATGAGGTCGTAAGCAGTACCGTCACCGTTGATGTCGGCGTCATATACATATGACCAATGTCCAGCGGCGGAGCCTTCATACATAAGGGAAACATGGGTGTCGAATCCGCTGCGGGTCCTGTTGGTCCAGGTAGCGGTAGCTATCACACGGTGAGGCTCTACATACTGTGACCTCTGGAGTGTGGCGAACTGTGCGCCGTTCACTGTATAGAGGTTGCCGAAGGTAGAAGAAGCCTGGCTTCCCGGCATGCCGGTAAGTTCCTTGGACTCGGTAAGAGTGTAGGCGGCCATCAGGCTCAGGCTGGGGATAGGCTGGGCGTTGATGGTGATGTTGCCGGTGTAACCGTATCCATCCTTGGTGTTGGTGAGCACGTAAGCGTCAGTGCTGTAATACTTGTAGTCTGCGGGATAGATAAGCCTGTTGTCTGCACCGGGCATACGGTTCCAGGATGAAGGAGACTTGATGTTGTAGTTGGACAGCATCAGGCCGTGGATGGTCTTGGTGAACGAGCCTTCGAGGGTGACGGTCAGAGGGAATTCAACCGGCAGCTGATAGTCGAGGCCGAGGGAAACCTTGGCCACCATAGGCATCTTGAACTTGGGATCTACAGCGTCAACCTCGGATCCTATAGCGCCCTCGGCAGGAGTGATCTCCTTGGGGAACTTCTTTCCGTCAAGTGAGTTAAGCTTGTCAAGCAGGTCTGCCTTGTTGGTATACATAGGACCGGCGAAACTTGCAAGGAGCGGATCCGGAGTAGAGGTCTTACCCTTCCATTCAGTGGTTATGCTGGAAGTATTCTGGATCATATTGGAATTACCCGGCATATTGGTGAAGAACACCAGAGGGAGACGTCCGGTGAAGAGACCGGCTCCTCCACGGAGCTTGAGGCTGTTGTCACCCATAACGTCATATACGAATCCGACACGGGGAGAAACCATAACGTTGGTCTCGGGCCACTTGCCGGTATCGATATGCTGTCCTCCGTAGTCGAGCGCCTTGATGGCGTTGTTGGTCATGATGTCCTTGTCGTCGAAGGCGAGCAGGTCGAAACGGGTGCCGTAGGTAAGCTTGAAGTTGGGAGTAACGTCCCACTCGTCCTGCAGGTAGAGTCCATACTGGTTGAAGGTAACCTGTGAGGTAGGGCTCATGTTGCCGTTGTATCCATAAGTGAGGGCCACGGTCTCGGGAGCGCGCTGATTCAGGAAGTCGTCTACAGACTTGTAGCGGTAGTATCCCGTTCCGTTACGCAGGAAGGAGTTGTTCGCGAACTGATGCTCGAAACTCAAACCGGCAAGGATGTGGTGATTTCCAAGGTCATATGAGAAGTCATCCTTGAGGGTGATGATCTTGTTCTGAACTCCGTTGTGGTATGAGAACAGCTCGTAACCTGCAGAGATGTACGGAAGGATTGTTCCGTTGGAATCTGCAGTTCCGTCCAGGATGTCTATATGGGGGAACTCGCTGGATGTGGATCCGCGGGTATCATCAATGAACGAGTAGGTTGCAAGGAACTGGTTGTGGGCTTTCTCTCCGATGCGGCTGTTGAGGTCGATAGAGAATGAATCCACGTTGTTGGCCAGACTGTAGATGGTGTTGGAGAAAACCATACCGTACTGTCCCATACGGTTCTGGGAAGCACGTGAACCTACGACTGCTGAACTGTTGTTGGCAGGCTGCCACTGGTCGTTCCTGGTGATGTTGTAACGGAAAGCCAGACGGTGGTTGTCGTTGATGTTCCAGTCGATGCGGGCCAGGAGCTTCATATTGGTGATACCGGATGTGTAATGGTCGAATCCGCCGGTATCATAGCCGTAAGTGTTCTTCAGGAAATCGGACACCTCCTGGAGATCAGAGGTCTTTACGCGGGAAATGTATTTTTCCTTGTTAGCCGTACCGTCAGCAGAGGACCTCCAAAGGAAACGGTTGTCCGAGCTGGGCTGCTTGGAATATTCTGCGTTGATGAAGAAGAACAGTTTGTTCTTGATGATGGGGCCGCCTGCGGTGAAACCGTAGACCTGCTTCTCGTCATCTTCCAGCTTCTCCAGCTTGGTGCCTGAATAGGCCTTGAGGCCGCGCATCTCAGGAGTGTAGAAATAAGAGTATGCGGTTGCCTTGAAGGTGTTGGTTCCGGACTTTGTGATGGCGTTGATACCTCCTCCGATGAAGTTGGTCTGGCGCACGTCGTAAGGGGCGATAACAACCTGGATTTCCTCGATGGCGTCCATGGAAACCGGGGTGCCTCCTCCGGGAAGACCGTCTGAAAGACCGAAGTTGTTGTTAAAGTTTGAACCGTCGATTGTGAAGTTTGAAGAACGTCCGTCACCTCCGGCGAATCCCATACCGTTTGCATACGGAGAGAGCTTTGTTACGTCCGTAATGCTGCGGCTGATGGTAGGAACGTTCTCTATCTGCTGGGAATTGATGTTGATTGCAGCACCAGTCTTGGCAGTGGTGAACTTGGAGGTGGAAGCTATTACAAGGACTTCGTCCAGAAGTTCGGAGTACTTCATCTTGGAATTGAGCACGAAAGTCTCACCAAGTTGGAGCGTGACGTCCGTATGCCTCTCGGTAGCCATTCCGATGAAGGAGATCTCTACTGTGTAGGGACCTCCGGAACGCATACCGGTAATGGTATAACGACCGTCATTGTTGGTGGTTGCATAGTACTGGGTTCCGGAAGGCTCGTGAACGGCTACTACGGCCGCACCGATAAGGGGCTCTCCGGACTCGTCTGCAATCTGACCGCTCATGCTGGAAGTGGTCACCTGAGCATAGGTGGCCAATCCGGCAAACAATGTCGCAAAAGCGAGCAAGAATCGTTTAACTGATTGATACATAGTATATTAAAAAAGATATAAAAATCAAACTGATAATCCGAGCAAAAATACTGCTTTAAACTGTTTCTTGAAAAAATAAATCGTTTTACCCCCTCAAAATTATTAACAAGTTATCAACATTATATTAACAGTGACGAATTAACAATAAAATTGTATCTTTGCCTTTGAATTTCTAACGTGGACAGATTTGTATGCTTGCAACCACGTCAAAAAATGCTAAAAAATATGAAAAAGAACTATCTATTTACTTCAGAGTCAGTCTCTGAAGGCCACCCGGACAAGGTGGCAGACCAGATTTCCGACGCAATCCTGGACGAATTCCTGAGGCAGGACCCCGAATCTAAGGTGGCCTGCGAAACTTTCTGTTCTACCGGCCTGGTAGTCATAGGCGGCGAGGTCAACTCCACCGCTTACGTAGACGTACAGCAGACGGCCCGCAGGGTCATCTGCAGGATAGGCTACGACAGGGCCGACTATATGTTCGACGGCAACTCCTGCGGCGTGCTCTCAGCAATTCACGAACAGAGCCCCGACATCAACAGGGGCGTAGTCCGCGAAGACCCTGCCGAGCAGGGCGCCGGCGACCAGGGAATGATGTTCGGCTACGCCTGCAAGGACACGCAGGAATATATGCCTCTCCCTATCTCCCTGGCTCACAAAGCACTGCAGATTCTCACCGACATACGCAAGAACGAGCCCGGACTTATGCCCTACCTGCGTCCCGATGCCAAATCCCAGTTCACCATTGAATACGACGGCCAGAGCAACAGGCCTGTGCGCATACACACCATCGTCCTGTCCACACAGCACGACGAATTCGACACTGACGAGGCCATGCACGACCGCATCACCTCAGACGTGCGCGACATCCTCATTCCCAGGCTCCGCGACAGCCTTCCGCCCCAGACTGCGGCGCTGTTTGACAAAGGCTTCGAACTGCTGGTGAACCCTACCGGCAAGTTCGTGATCGGAGGCCCTCACGGGGACACCGGACTCACAGGACGAAAAATCATAGTGGACACCTACGGAGGCAAGGGCGCCCACGGAGGCGGAGCCTTCTCCGGTAAGGACCCTTCCAAGGTGGACCGCAGCGGCGCCTATGCAGCCCGCTACATAGCCAAGAACCTGGTGGCGGCCGGCGTTGCAGACGAGATTGAAGTGCAGCTGGCTTACGCGATAGGCGTGGCAAGGCCTGTAAGCGTTTACATTAACACTTACGGCACTGCAGCCCCCGGCCTGGACGACGGAGAGATAGCAGAGAAGGTAAAAAATCTGTTCGATTTGCGTCCTGCCGCAATTATTGATAAATTTGGACTCAAGAACCCTATTTACGAGCCTACTGCAGCATACGGGCACTTCGGGAAAGAGCCTTATGAGAAAGACGGAATCCAATTCTTCGGATGGGAGAAACTGGACGCCGTGGACGCCCTGAGACAGGCTTTCGGACTGTAAACCACAAATGAGATGAAAAGGACCATACTTGCACTGCTGGCGGCGGCTCTCTGCTCGCTCAGCCTCAACGCCCAGAGCGTGATCAAACTCAACCCGCAATCTGACGGCAGGTACACCATAGACGCCACCGTCAACGGCGTGGGCGTCAAGACCTTCTACGCGGCCGAGACCTGGTTTGCCAGCGTGTCTTCCACCACATACCTGTTCCTCTATGAGAACGGATACATAGAAGACGCTGACGTCAACGGAGTCACCGTGCTCAAGATGCCTGACGGCTCCACCGTCAAGGCCGGTTCCTTCGTCATCAGGAACCTGAGGATAGGCAACATCATAGTCCAGAACCTCCCCGCCTTCGTGCTTACCAAGCAGAACGTGCCCCTCATTGTGGGCAACTCCGCTTTCGACTGCTTCGGAGAGGTTGTCCAGGACGGCGACCGCCTTCTGGTATACGACGGCACCGTGCTGGCAGAAGAGACACAGGAACCCCAGCCGGAGCCTTCCGACGAACTCAAGGCAGCAGCCCAGAGATATCTGGACGCCAAGGACTACCAGTCAGCGGTACAGTGCTTCGACTCCCTCAAAGAAATGGGTGAACTCAACCTTTACAACGAATACCAGTATGCAATGGTACTGAATATGCTTGGACGCAATGACGACTGCATAGCCGTATGCAACAAGTGGCTTGAAGAGAATCTCGGCCGCGCAATGGTCCTGGACTACTGGATGTACGACGCCCTCGGAGACTGTTACGCAAAGAAACAGGACGCCAAGAACTCAATAACGTACTATGAGAAGGCCGTCGCAGCCTACTGCAAGTTGTTCAATACCTCGGAGAAAGAGATCAAGAAGAGCAAGTTTCAGGACGAGACCCTGGGATACACCCTGCACGATCTCGCCACCCAGTACGCAAGAATCAACATAGGGAAAACAGAGTACTATATGGCCCTGGCCGCAAAGAGCGGAAACCAGGCCGCGCAGGAATTCTGTAAGTCTGTCCACATCAAGTACTAGAGGACCTCGGTCCAGTGAATCCGGACGCCGTCCCTCTCCATTCCGCGGAACCAGGTCATCTGCCTCTTGGCAAACTGGTGGATTGCGTTTGACAGCAATGTAAACATCTGATCGTAACTCAGTATGCCCAGAACATACTGAGTTACGTATTTATACTCGAGACCATAATAGATGAGGTCTTCGGCGGCGACTCCGCTGTCCAGGAGCCCCTTTATCTCGTCAGCCATTCCGGCATCCAGACGCTCCTTGAGGCGGACGTCTATGCGGCGCACCCTCTCTTCACGGCTCACCAGGGTGCCGATGAAATATGTCTTGTGAGGGAGCAGGGCGGGATCGACCTGGGGGACGTCCTTGGAGAAGTCGTAGCCGCAGGTGGCCGCCTCTATGTACAGGCCGGTGCCTCCGCACAGGATGGGCACTCCCCCGCGCGAGCGTATCTGCTGATACGCCTCGGCGAAGTCCTTCTGATAGCGGTAGACGTTGTAACGCGAGCCGGCGGGTGCTATGTCTATGAGGTGATAAGGAATGTCTCCGTACTCGTCAAGGTCCTTACCGGTGCCTATGTCCATCCCGCGGTACACCTGGCGGGAGTCAGCAGATATAATCTCAGCGCCCGGGATCTGCCGGGCGAGGTTGACCGCGTAGCGCGTCTTGCCCGAGGCGGTGGGCCCCAGCACGCAGATGAGGTCGATCTCCCCGGACGCGTACATCTGCGCGATGGCGGGAACGTCAATCACTTCCGGTTCCGGAAGTTCTGCAATCATGGTGAGGCGTATTCTCGGCATTGGAGAAGGGGTTAAGAGCGCTCCATTTCGCGGCGCATATCTTTTTCCTTGATGCTCTGGCGCTTGTCGAACACTTTCTTTCCCTTGGCCAGGGCTATCAGGAGCTTGGCGTATCCGTTTTCGGCTATATACAGGCGCACGGCCACGATCGTGAGGCCTTTTTCCTTTACGGCCTGGCGCAGGTGCTTGAGTTCGCGGGCCGTAAGCAGCAGCTTGCGGTCTCGCTTGGGCTCGTGCGCGCCCCAGGAAGCCCAGAAATATGGCGATATGTTAAGGTTGCGCACATACAGCTGGCCAAGAGGGTCGAAGTAGCAGTAAGCGTCTGCCAGGGAGGCTTTTCCGGCACGGATGGACTTGATTTCCGAACCCACCAGCACTATGCCGGCGGTGTAGGTCTCAAGGAATTCGTAGTCGAAGGAGGCCCTCCTGTT
>JAGCVB010000089.1 GCA_017962585.1 Bacteroidales bacterium | reverse complement strand
GAGATAGTTGTCGACGACACCCCTGACGCCATCCTCCTTTCAGCCTTCGACCCCGTGCGCCGCGAAGTCGCCCGCCTTGCAATGCACCAGCTTGTAGTGGACGGACGCATCCACCCGGCGCGTATCGAAGAGGTAGTTGCCAAAGTCAAGAAACAGCTGGACGAAGAAATCCTGGAAACCGGAAAGCGCACCTGCATAGACCTGGGAATCCATGGAATGAACATAGAGCTGGTCAAGCTCATCGGAAGGATGAAATACCGCAGTTCCTACGGCCAGAACCTGCTTCAGCACTCACGCGAGGTTGCCAACATCTGCGCCATCATGGCCTCTGAACTTGGCCTCAACCCCAAGCTTGCAAAGAGGGCCGGACTCCTTCACGATATCGGTAAAGTTTCAGAGGAAGATCCCGAGCTGCCGCACGCCCTCCTGGGTATGAAACTGGCAGAGCAGTACAAGGAGCGTCCTGAAATCTGCAACGCCATCGGATCCCACCACGAAGAGACAGAAATGACATCCATAATAGCACCTCTCGTGCTTGTGGGTGACGCCATCTCAGGTGCCCGTCCGGGAGCCCGCCGAGAGGTCATCGAGTCCTACATCAAGAGACTCAAGGATATGGAAGACCTTGCAAAGGCTTACCAGGGAGTTACAAAGACCTACGCCATCCAGGCAGGACGCGAACTCAGGGTAATCGTAGGTGCAGAGGAAGTGAGCGACGAGCAGGCTGCAAAGCTTTCCACCGACATAGCTCAGAAGATCCAGGAAGAGATGACCTACCCGGGACAGGTGAAGATCACCGTCATAAGGGAGACAAGGTCAGTAGCCTACGCAAAGTAAGCTGCAGCCTCCGTCATTCTCCGAACAGCAGATTGCGGTCCGCCTTCAAGGCCGGGTCGGCAAGTTTTTCAGGGATGAACTTCCAAGAGCCAAGAACGGCTTTATCACCTATAACGGCAGGGTCCACAAGGCCCTGCTTGTTTATATACTGGAATATGAGGTCCCTTATCTCGGGATACCTGGCCACTACCCTTTCGTCAATGTTGCCTGTATCCACGCCGGCTCCCCTTACCATTGCTCCACCGCCACCGCTGGCGCGGTACGAGGTCATAGCCACGTTGTAGGTGGCGTCCATATCGAAGGCGGAGCCGTCAGCCATGCTGGTGATGTTTATCCTGGAACCCTCGGGCTTGGTCACGTCCACCGTGTAGTTTATTCCGGCTGCGGAGTCGAAGTTGTAGGAGGCCTCCGCGAACGACCAGCGTTCAGTGCCGGTCCTGGCATCGGACCTGGGGCTTATGTTGAGCACGTGGTCGCCGGGCTTTTCCATTGTCTTTATCCAAAGTCCATAGGAGAACTCCAGGAAATCCTTTACTTCCCTTCCGGTCATCTTTACCACGAACAGCTGGTTCTCGTAACGGTAAAGGGTGAACATATCGTTATAGATAAGTTTGCCGGCCTTTACCGTAGCATTCTGGGTGAGAGGGGCGGCAATGGATATTTGTGCGGGGCTGCATCCGAGGCAGACGGTATGGATCAGGTTTGTGTAGTCGCTCATTCCAAGGAAGGCGTCGCTGAACACCATATCCCTCTTGAGCTCCCCTACCTCCCTCAAAGTGAAGGCCTTGACGGCGTTGTAGTCAGGCAGGAAGTGCTCCCTCATAGTAGGGTCGGCCTTCTGCCTGTCCACAGGAATGAGGGAACTCTTGAGGCTCTTGGACACTACCTTGCCGCCCTTGATTTCAACTGTCACTTCCCCGTGGCCGAGGTTGCTGGCCTTGCTGCCTGTATTGAGCAGTATTATGTTGTCGTTGCCCGTTACATAAGGGCTGTGGTCGTGTGAGCATACCAGCACGTCTACTCCCCTGAGGCTGTTGAACAGGTCCAGGCCCTGGTCTTCCAGGACGGTTCCGTCCCCCTCTCCTGTTCCGGAGTGCACGCTCACAATCACCACCTGGGGCTTTTCCTGGGCCACCAGACGGTCCACGTCCTGCTGCACCAGCGGGATGAGCGACTCGAATGTCATTCCGGACCACAGGTTCTCGTTCATCCAGGCCTTGTTGTTGGCGTTGGTATAGCCAAGCACCAGCACCTTGAGGCCGGCGCGGTTGAAGGTCTTGTATAGCGGGAAATACGGCTGGCCGTTGTCGGTGCGCATAGCATTGCCGCCGAGGAACGGGATTCCGGCTTTGGCCAGGTCTGCGGCAACCCTGTCGTATACAGGGTGTCCTGTTTCTATGTCGTGATTGCCCACGGTTATGGCGTCATATCCCATATATGAGACCAGGCGGGGGAAAAGATGCGGCGTAAGGGTATCTATGAAATTGAAATAATAACTGGCGTTGTCGCCCTGGAGGCAGTCTCCGGCATCGATGAGCATCACGTTGTCCCTGCCCACGGAATTGCGTATGCTGTCAACATAGTAATTGACGGCGTACAGGGATCTCTGCGTTCCCCCTCCGACGTAGGTGGAATCGAACCAGGCGGCGTGGACGTCGTTGGTTGTCAGTACGTGAAGTGTGTATGTCCCGTCTTTGGGGCCGCTGCAAGCGGCAAGTACAGAGGCTGCTGCCATCGCTGCAATTATATTTCTTTTCATTATCGGTTATTGTTTCCTTAACAGGTGTTCCAGGTCTATGATAAGGCTTGCTATCTGGTTGGTACCCCGGTAAAGCACAGGGCAGTTGTCATCCTTCTGGCCGAAGAACAGTTCTATGGCCACCCTCAGGCTGACATAGTCCGATATGGAGGGCTGATAGAAAAACGCGAACTTGTTCATCCACGACTTGCCTTCCCAGGGCCAGGAGTAGAACGGATCTCCGTAATAGACATCGCCGCCATACTTGTCGTAGTAATAATAGAGGTCGTCGCCCCGGTAAAAGATGTTCTCTATGCCGAAATCCCATTTCTTGGCTATAAACACCGCTTCCAGGCCCCAGGGCATATGGGTATCTTCGTCATATACCCTGTCCCACTGGTAGCCTATAAGGGGACCAACCTTGAGGGACAACGTCTGCATCCCGACCGCAGAAGAAAAGTCGGCGGTCAGATACGGATTGACCAATGTATTGTCCACCACTCCCCTGACCGTCTGGGAGCCGGCATAATGGAACATAGATGCGGCCCATCCGAATTTGAAGAGGTCGGTTCCGAACAGGTCCACCTTTCCGGAAGACATTATCCTGAACGCCTCTCTTCTGGTGAGTCCCTTCATACCGCACCAGTCTAGGCCGAGCTCGGCATAGAAATGCGGAGTCTTGTACTTGAAGAACATTCCCTCGAAGTTGTTGTCAAGATAGAGGACGTCGTCGCTGAAGAAGGCGTCGCTATATACGCTCTCGCTGAAAGTGCGCGGGAAAACTCCCGCTATGGCGCTGAAAGTACCGCTGCTCACCGGGACATCGGCCCTGTAATAGATGACGGCCTCGTGGAAGATATCCCCCACGGGCAGGCCTTCTCCCATATTCTTGAACAGGTTTATGCCCAGGCGGACGGAGTGGCTTGCGCGCGTGCCTTGATTCCAGTCGATGCCTATAGACGGGGTGAGCCGTACCGCGTGCAGGGTGCCTGACTTTTCGAATATGTTATGGCTGCGGTCGAATTCACCGTTCATAAAGATGTAATCGAATTTTGTATCGTATGCAAACTGCTGGGCTGAAGCGCACAGGCAGATAAGAGAAAAAGCAAAAATCAAAAGGAGTCTTTTCATAAATAAGTCGTAAATTTGATGCAAAGATACAGATTCGATGAAACTCTTCACATCCCTAAATATAGGAAAATCTGACGTAAAAATAAGCATAGACGACTATATTTTCGTCTTGGGCAGCTGCTTTGCAGACTCTGTCGGAAACCGGATGCGCAACGCCGGTTTCAATGCCTGCGTCAATCCCTTCGGCACGCTTTACAACCCCCTTTCCATAGCCAAGGCCATAAAGCGCCTTGAAAGCGGGGAGCCTTTCACGGCGGATGACTGCGTCCTGATGGGCGCCGGCGCGGGCCTGGTGTGCTCGTTCTCGCACCATACCTCCTTCGCACGTGCAGACGCTGCGGAGTTCCTCCTGAACGCCAACGCCAGCCTGCAGGAGGCCGCCCTCAAGTGGAAGTCCTGCAACAAGGTGATAATATCCCTCGGAACCGTCTGGTGCTACTTCCGCGGGGGCGAGGTGGTTTCCAACTGCCTCAAGCGGCCGCAGGCCGAATTCGAACGCAGGGCGCTGACGCTGGAGCAGACCCGCGCCACGCTGAAGGAGATTGTCGACGCCAATCCGGACAAGGAGTTCATCTTCACGGTAAGCCCCATACGCCACCTTGCGGACGGCGCCCACGCCAACCAGCTGAGCAAAGCCACCCTCCTGCTGGCCGTGGAGGCAGTGCGCGGACGCGGACGCGAGTACTTCCCCGCCTACGAGATCCTTATGGACGAACTGCGGGACTACCGCTTCTACGCCGAAGACCTCACCCATCCCAGCCACGTTGCCGAGGAATACATCTGGGAGAACTTCCTGGATTTTGCCGTGCCGCCGGAGCAGATGGAACGCATCGAAGAGAACCTGAAGGCCTGGCGCAGGAGCCAGCACCGTCCGATGCATTGAAAATAGAGAAATATTCAATACTTTTGCAGTCCCAAACCAGACTATATAATATATGTTTGAGAACCTGACCGAAAGACTGGAACGATCCTTCAAGATACTCAAAGGCGAAGGAAAGATCACAGAAATAAATATATCCGAGACCCTCAAGGACATCCGCAGGGCCCTGCTGGATGCAGACGTCAGCTACAAGGTGGCCAAGGAATTCTGCGACCGAGTAAAGCAGAAAGCCATAGGCCAGAACGTGCTGACCGCCGTAAGGCCGCAGCAGATGATGGTGAAGATAGTCCACGACGAGCTGGCCGAGTTCATGGGCAGCGAGCATCAGGAGATAAACATCAAGGGCAACCCCGCGGTAGTTCTGATCGCCGGTCTCAACGGTTCCGGTAAGACCACCTTCAGCGCCAAACTGGCCCTGAACATAAAGAGCAAGCGCGGAATGAAGGTGCTGCTGGCAGCCTGCGACGCTTTCCGTCCCGCCGCAATCGAACAGTTGAAGACCCTGGGCGCCCAGGTGGACGTTCCTGTTTTCTCAATTGAAGGCGAATCCGACCCCGTCAAGATTGCCACCGCGGCAATAGCCCAGGCTAAGAGAGACGGCATCAGCGTGGTAATAGTTGATACCGCAGGACGTCTGGCAGTGGATCAGGAGCTGATGGACGAGATTTCAGCAATGAAGCAGGCCACCAACCCCACCGAGACTCTGTTCGTAGTGGATGCTATGACAGGACAGGACGCCGTGGAGACCGCCAAGGCCTTCAACGACAGGCTGGACTTTGACGGAGTGGTACTGACCAAGATGGACGGTGACACCCGCGGAGGCGCCGCGCTTTCCATCAAGGCCGTGGTGGGCAAGCCCATCAAGTTCGTTTCCACAGGAGAGAAGATGGAGGCCCTGGACATATTCTACCCCGCCCGTATCGCAGACCGTATCCTGGGAATGGGAGACGTTGTCTCACTGGTAGAAAAAGCCCAGGAGCAGTTCGACGAGAAGCAGGCCCGCGAGCTCAAGAAAAAGCTGGCCCGCGACCAGTTCACCATCAATGATTTCTACAAGCAGCTGCAGCAGGTCAAGAAGATGGGCAACATCAAGGACCTGGCAGGAATGCTTCCCGGTGTGGGCAAGGCTCTCAAGGACGTGGACATTCCCGACGATGCATTCAAGATGACTGAAGCCATCATCCAGAGTATGACCCCTTACGAGAAGGACCATCCCGAGTGCCTCAACGGGTCACGCCGCCGCAGGATTGCCGCCGGAAGCGGCACTACCCTGGCGGATGTGAACAAGCTCATAAAGCAGTTCGAAGGCTCCAGGAAGATGATGAAGATGGCCGCCACGGGAGCCCTCCAGCAGCAGCTAAAGAACTTCCGCAGATAGGCGCAGAAACTTTTTTTCAAAAAACCTTCATTTTTTTCATAAAAAATTTGGAGGTTATTTTTTTTATCGTACCTTTGCAGTGTACTAATGAACTAATACACTATAAAGATATGATTGGAATTAATAATCTGGAATTCAACTACGGGTCCACACCCGTGCTGAAAAACATCACGATGAAACTTGAAGAAGGCAAGATCTACGGCCTTCTTGGAGAGAACGGCGTGGGCAAGACCACCCTTCTGACTCTTCTTTGCG
>JAGCVB010000088.1 GCA_017962585.1 Bacteroidales bacterium | reverse complement strand
GTTTTCAAGAAGATCCGTCGCAAGGGCTTCCAGAAACTGAACGGCCACCGTCAGAAACTTACCAAGATCCAGATCAACGAAATCGTTTAACAGTAAAAGAGATTGAATTATGGCACACAAGAAAGGTCAGTCAAGTTCTAAGAACGGTCGTGAATCCCAGAGCAAGCGCTTGGGACTCAAGAAATTCGGTGGCGAGGTCGTTAAGGCTGGTAATATCATCGTCCGCCAGAGAGGTACGGTTCACAATCCGGACAAGAACGTAGGAATGGGTAAAGACCACACTCTCTACGCCCTTATTGACGGAACTGTTAAATTCACAAAGAAAAGAGAGAACAAATCTTACGTATCGGTTATTCCTTTTGAGAACTAAACCCGGGGGTTTGTTTATCGGACAATAAAGGGACTTGCACTTCGGGAATAGTGTAGGTCCCTTTTTTAAAAACAGGATTATGCTTACTCTTAAGACATTGCGCGACAACCCCCAGATGGTTGTGGCAAAACTCGCAAAGAAAAATTTCGACGCTTCGGCAATTGTAGCCGAGATCATTGAACTGGACACCCTCAGACGCTCCCTTCAGACCGAGAGCGACGCCCTCAAGTCCTCCCAGAACCAGATCGCAGCCCGCATAGGTATGCTGATGAGGCAGGGACTCAAGGACGAGGCCGAGAAGGCAAAGGCAGAGGTGGCCGGCATCAAGGAAAAGTATAACGATATGATAGCCCGCCTGGACCAGGCCGAGAAGGAGATGAACGCCAAGATTGTGCTTCTTCCCAACCTGCCGTGCGACCTAGTTCCGGAAGGAAAGGGCGCAGAGGACAACCTGGTGGTTAAGATGGGAGGCCCTGAGGTCAACCTTCCCGAGGGCGCGCTTCCTCACTGGGAGCTTGCAAAGAAATACGACATCATAGATTTTGACCTTGGAGTCAAGATCACAGGCGCAGGTTTCCCCGTATACAAGGGTAAGGGCGCAAAGCTCCAGAGGGCTCTCATCAACTTCTTCCTGGACTGCAACTCAGCCGCAGGATATCAGGAGACCGAACCTCCGGTAGTAGTCAACGCCGCTTCCGGATTCGGAACAGGCCAGCTTCCTGACAAGGAGGCCCAGATGTACTACTGCGGCCTGGACGACTTCTATCTGGTTCCTACCGCGGAAGTCCCCCTGACCAACATATACAGGGATGTCATCCTGCAGAACGCAGACCTCCCTCAGAAGATTACCGCATACACTCCCTGCTTCCGCCGCGAGGCCGGTTCATACGGCAAGGACGTGCGCGGACTCAACCGCCTCCATCAGTTCGACAAGGTGGAGATCGTGCGCATAGAGCGTCCCGAGGACAGTTACGCAGCCCTGGACGAGATGGTAGCCCACGTTGAAGGCATCGTCAACAAGCTCGGACTCAAGTACCGCATCCTCCGTCTCTGCGGCGGAGACATGAGTTTCACTTCCGCAATCACCTACGACTTCGAGCTCTGGAGCGCCGCTCAGGGCAGATGGCTGGAGATTTCGTCTGTTTCAAACTTCGACAGTTTCCAGGCAAACCGCCTGCACCTGCGCTACAAGGACGAGGCTGGCAAGACCAATCTCTGCCACACTCTCAATGGCAGTTCCCTGGCTCTGCCGCGCGTAGTCGCCGCCCTGCTCGAGGACAACCAGACAGAGAAGGGAATAGTCATTCCCGAAGTTCTCCGTCCTTATACCGGATTCGACATCATTGACTAAGCAAAGAACCATACTCGGAATAGATCCCGGAACCAATATCCTAGGTTTCGGGATCATTTCTGTGAATGCCTCCGGGAAACCTGAATTCCTGGACATGGGAGTCGTGGACCTTCGCAAGGAAGAGGACGCATACTCCAAACTCGCCGCCATCAGCGCAAAGGTGGGTGCTCTCTGCGACCAGTATAATCCAGACTGCCTGGCAATCGAGTCGCCTTTCTATGCCAAGAACGCCCAGGTAATCTTCAAACTGGGCAGGGCGCAGGGCGCCGCGATAGTGGCTGCCTCGCAGAGGGGCATTCCCGTGACGGAATATGCCCCGCGCAAGGCTAAGATTGCCATCTGCGGCAACGGCGCCGCCTCCAAGGAGCAGGTTGCCATGATAGTGGAGAAGACTCTCGGGATTGACATCAAGCCCGCGTTCCTGGATGCTACAGACGCCCTGGCGATAGCTTTGTGTCACTATTATCAGATCAGTTCTCCTCTTTCCGGAGCCGGCTCTTCGTCAGGCTCCTGGGAGAAATTCCTGGCTGCCAACCCTGACAGGATAAAAAAATAAAAAATCTTTAATAATGTATTAAACTTTAGGTCGTGCTTCTTGTCTAAAGAACGTTGACTTGAATTAATACAGAGTTTAATAATATGAATAAAGTACTAAAGATCGCATTTCTTCTAGCGTTCGCTCTGATTGCTTCGGCAAAATCCTTCGCACAGAACAATATTACCGCAACCCTCCTGGAGGCCGGTACCGAGGAGCCTGTTGGCTATGCCACCGCATCCCTCACCCCGGAAGGATCAGAGACCGTCTACAAGTATGCAACCAGCAACACAAAGGGTGTTGTTACCATCGAGTCGGTCAGGGACGGCAATTATACCTTCAAGGTCGAACTCATGGGTTATAAGACAGTGACCAAGGAGGTTACTGTGAAGGGAGCCGCCCTGAACCTCGGAAACATCATTCTGGAGGAAGATGCAGAAGTGCTTGACGCGGCATCGGTTTCAGATATGGCAAATCCTATCATCGTCAAGAAAGACACCGTAGAATACAACGCCTCGTCCTTCCTGACAACCGATAACGACATGCTCCAGAACCTTCTTTCAAAACTCCCTGGAATCGAGGTCGGCTCTGACGGATCCATCACCGCAAACGGCGAGAATGTAACCAGAATCTACATAGACGGCAAGACATTCTTCATGGACGACCCTCAGCTCGCCTCCCAGAACATCCCTGCCAAGATGGTGGAGAAAGTGAAGGTTATCAAGAAGAAGTCGGAGCAGGCTGAGTTCTCAGGAGTTGACGACGGCCAGGAAGAGACCGTTATCGACCTCTCCGTACAGCCCTCGATGATGAACGGTATCTTCGCCAACGTAATGCTCGGTGGAGGACACGACTTCAAGGGCGAGAAGATCAGCGCTGACGTAGCAGCCCAGGACAAGCTTGGCGCTCTCGCAGCAAATGACGCTTTCCGTTTCCAGTCCAACGCAATGATTGGTAACTTCAAGTCCAACAGCCAGATAAGCCTAATCCTCAACGCTTCCAACGCCGGATTCGGCGGAATGGGCGGCCGTGGCGGCGGCGGTGGTGGATTCGGCGGCGGCGGAATGGGCGGCGGAATGGGCGGCGGCGGCCTTACCACCAACTGGATGGCCGGCCTCAACGGTGCCTTCGACCTCCTGGACAACAAGATGGAACTGTCATCCAACTACAACTACAACGGTTCCAACTCCCTTTCCGGATCCATGTCAACCTCATACGTTACCCAGACCGACGGTTCCCAGGTTACCAACTGGACCAATTCTGCGGGCACAAACAACAACAACGGACATACAATCGGCGTGAGACTTCAGCACAAGTTCTCCGACGCTGCAAACATAATCTTCGAGCCTCAGATCCGTTTCAACAAGACCAACAGCGTGTCCTCACAGCTCAACAGTTCGGAGCACAGCCTCAGGGGTCTTACCAATGACGGATGGTCAAGCAGCCTTTCAGACGGAAACAGCATCAACGCAAGCGGCCGTCTGGTATACCGCCAGAGGATCCTCATCCCCGGACGTACCCTCACCGCAACGCTCAACTGGAATTACGGAACCAACAATTCCGAGTCGTTCACCCAGTCCCTCACCAATATGTATACAGGCGGTACTTCCTTTGCCAACCCTATCAACCAGAGGAACGAGAACCTTTCTACAAATGCATCTGCGGGAGCACGTCTTGAATATGTAGAGCCTATGGGTAACAACTTCTACCTTTCCGGCAACTATTCATACAACTGGAGTATGAGCAACACCTCCAAGGATACCTACAACAGCGGTGCATACGATGTCAGCTCTTTCAGCCTGGACAACCTTATCTACAACAGGACAGGAGAAGTATACGATGCCGTTTACTCCAACAAGATCTATAACAAGAACATCCAGCAGCAGATAGGTGCCAACGTGATGTACCAGAGCGAGGGTATGCACGCCCAGGTGGGAGCGTCCCTGATGCCCAGGAACATCGTGAACGAGACCAACGGAAAGAAATATGAAGACAACGCCATGAACTGGGCGCCTAACGCATCCATCAGGGCAGATCTCGGAGAGAACGCAAATATCAGGATAAACTACTCCGGACGTTCCAACCAGCCTTCAACCAACCAGTTGATGCCTGTGATGGACAACTCCAACCCTACCAGGATGTCCCTCGGTAACCCTTACCTGACTTCCTACTTCAACCACAACTTCAGGACTGAGATTGGTTATACTGACAGGACCACGTTCTTTACCACCAGGCTTTCTGCCAACGGAGGATTAAACCAGAGTCCTATAGTGAACGCCACCTGGATGGATCAGGCTTCAGTGCAGTACAGTTTCCCTATCAATGCCTCTCCTTCCTGGAACGGAAGCCTCTCCTGGATGATCAACACTCCTATAGCTAAGTCCAACTTCAGGATCAACAACAACCTGAGCATGAACTACTCTGAGTCACACTCTTACATTGGAGTCGCCAGCATAAACATGGACCCTTACTTCAATGCTGACAAGGAGTTCGACTACGAGCTGTTCCATAACGACTACTTCGGAGACAATCCTACAAAGAACTTCAACGACTACTTCAAGGATAACAAGAACCAGAACCTGAGTTTCAACGAGAACCTGCGACTGACCTACCGTTCAGACTACTTTGAGGCCACCATCGGCGGACGTACAAGGGTAAGCATGCCTAAGTCCACATACGAGAGTCTCAACAGTTCTCCTACCACCTGGAACAACGCAGTTTCCCTGAACATTACCTGGAACGAGCCTAATACAGGCCTTGGACTTACTGCTGACGGTACATACAACTGGTACATTGGATACACCACCAACCAGCCGGCCAACTTCATCATAAACACCGAGATCACCAAGCTGATCTTCAACAACAACGCAACTCTTGCAATCCGCGGTTACGACCTTCTTAACCAGACCAAGAGCTTCAACGAGTCAATCAGCGGCAACAGGCGTACTGAAAGCCGTACCCTCACCCTCGGTCGTTACGTGATAGTTTCCCTCACTTTCCGCTTCGGTACATTCGGAAACGGAAGAGGCGGACGCGGCGGCGGCCGTGGAGGCCGTGGCGGCGGAATGCCCGGCGGAATGCCTATGGGCGGCGGAATGGGCGGCGGAATGCCGATGGGCGGACCTCCTATGGGAGGCGGAATGCCCGGCGGCGGTGGAAGACCGTTCTAGACCGAACAAAAAAGAGACAGCCTCAAGGTTGTCTCTTTTTTGTATATTTGTGTCATATGTGCATCATCGACAGAAAGAAAAGGCTTCGCAGGCGCATCCGCGGTTCAGCAGGGGATGCCGCCAGGGACGTCAGTATCTGGCAGCAGCTGGAAAGCCTCCCGGAGTTTGCCAAAGCTGAGAGCGTGCTGCTGTACTGGTCAATGCCTTCCGAAGTGGGAACACACTTATTCCTGGAGCGCTGGTACGGCCGCAAGAAGCTTTACCTTCCTAAGGTGGTAGGAGAAGAGTTGGAGATCAGGGAATATATTCCTGAAGAAATGCAGGAGGGGTATCGCGGCATAATGGAGCCTTCTCCGCAGGCGCCTATGGCCACCGAAGTGGACCTGGCCGTAGTGCCCGGAATGGCGTTCGACGCCAAAGGCAACCGCCTGGGCAGGGGAGGCGGGTTCTACGACCGCCTGCTGCCCTCGCTGACCTGCCCCAAGGTGGGCGTCTGCCGCCAGAATCAGCTGGTGGAAGAGGTGCCGATGCAGGAGTGGGACCAAAAGGTCGATATTGTTATTACACCTTCTAATTGCTATATTTGCAGGCAATGACGCTAGATTTCCTGAAGTCCGTGCTGGTTGGCATCTGCCTTGCAGCGCCTATTGGTCCGGTAGTGATCACGGTGATGCAGAAATCACTGTCCTACGGCAGGAAAACGGGCTTCAAGGCGGCAATGGGCTGTGCCGTGATGGATACGGTATATGCTACGCTCAGTTTCATAGCCCTGGCTTTCATAAAGGGTTTCCTGGACCAGCATAAAGTGCTCATAGCCATACTGGGCGGGTGCGTTATTATCAGCTTGGGAATAATAATGTTCCTGAGCGATCCCTACAAGAACGGCCGCTCCGAAGAGACAATGGGAACCACGGCGTTCTGGCAGGTTGCGCTTATAATACTGACCAATCCGGGGTCCATACTGTACGACTTTACCGTATGCACCTTTTTCGGACTCCAGGCAAAGGACTGGAAGCTGCTGCTGCTCGCCGCCGGAGTCTTCCTTGGAGAACTGTTGTTCTGGACCCTTTTGACCTGGATTTTCGGCCGCTTGAGAAGGTCGCTGACCAAAGAGACGTTGATTAAGTTGAGTAAAGCCTCAGGCCTGTTATTGGCCGTTTGCGGGGTAGTGATCCTGCTGAGGGGAATATTATAGAAAAAGCATTTGAGATTATGGGAAAATGGATTTTGAAAAACCTCATCCTGGCTCTGGTCTACATCGCCGTGCTCATAGCAGGCGTTACTATAGGCCTGGCCTTTTTCACCAACCATAATAAAGAGATAGAAGTACCTGATTTCACCACTCTTTCCGTAAAGGATGCCGCCCAGTTGGCAGAATCCGTAGGAATCAGGGTAGAGGTGACAGATTCGGTATATGTCAGGAGGATGGAGAGAGGCGCCGTATTCAGCCAGAATCCCGCTGCCGGAAGCCGCGTCAAGAAGAACAGGCTCATCCGCCTCACCACCAATGCCGTTAACGCCAAGCAGGTGTCGATGCCCAATCTGGTAGGATACTCCATGAGACAGGCCAAGGCCGAACTCTCTTCCAAGGGTCTCAACCTGGGCAAGCTGATATATGTCAGCGACATGGCCACCAACAACGTGCTCAAGCAGCAGTACCGCGGGAAAGACATCAGGACCGGCACGATGATAGACAGCGGTTCCGAGGTCGACCTGGTAGTGGGCCTGAGCGACACCGACAACCAGACCAGGATCCCCAACGTGGTGGGAATGAAATACAACCGCGCAGTGGACGCAGTGCACGACAATTCGCTCAATGTCGCCCGTACCACCTTCGACGACAGCGTTAAGAATTACAACGATTCCCTTAACGCCGTGGTATTCCGCCAGAGTCCTTCCGCATCTTCAGCTCCCATAGGAATGGGCGGGGAAGTGTCCCTGTTCTTTACCTTGGACGAGTCAAAACTCCCTCAATAATGCAAGTCCAGTTTCCTACGGACATAGATCTGCAGGACAGGGAACTGGAACTGGACGAGGAACAGGGAATGTTCGAACATTTCCGGATGGTCGTCGACCAGGGACAGAGTCCTCTCCGGATAGACAAGTTCATGGCCTCCCATATGGAAGACACGTCGCGCCATCGCGTGCAACTGGCCATAAAGGAGGGCTATGTAAAGCTGGGAGACAAGACTGCCAAGGCAAATATGATAGTGCGGCCGGGCGACGTCATTCGTTTCATAATGCCGTACCGCCGCCGCGGGATGGAGATACTGCCGCAGGACATTCCCCTGGACATCGTATACGAAGATGAAGACTTGCTGGTGGTGAACAAGCCTGCAGGGATGGTGGTCCATCCGGGCCACGGAAACTTCGACGGCACCCTGGTGAACGCCCTCGCATTCTACCTCGGCATCCCGGAGGGTACCGATGCAGGTGACGGGCATATGGGAATCCTGGTGCACAGGATAGACAAGGACACCAGCGGCCTGCTGGTAGTTGCCAAGAACGACGAGGCCCAGCTCGGACTGGCCGGACAATTCTTCAAGCACACCATCGAGCGTTGCTACAACGCCATAGTATGGGGAGACTTAAAGGACGATGAAGGCACAGTGGACGCTCCCATAGAAAGGGACCCCAACGACCGCCTCCGCTTCAGGGTGGCGCGGGAAGACGGCAACGGAAAGAACGCCGTCACCCATTACAAGGTTCTGAAGCGCTACGGATTCGTCACCTTCGTGGAGTGCAGGCTCGAGACTGGGCGCACCCACCAGATAAGGGTGCATATGAGCCACATAGGGCACCCTCTGTTCAACGACCAGCGCTATGGCGGGTCGGAGATACGCAAGGGCACGGTATACGCTAAATACAAGCAGTTCATAGCAAACTGCTTCGAGATGTGTCCCAGACAGGCACTTCACGCAAGGACTCTGGGGTTCGAGCATCCTTCCACGGGGAAATGGATGCAGTTCAGCTCGGAGTTGCCTGCAGATATGACAGGCCTGCTGGAAAGATGGGACAGGTTTACAAACAACAACCGCACTTATGAGGAATAAGAAAACTTGGATGCTGGTGCTCTCGCTGCTGTTCGCAGCCTTTATGAGCGTGCCTTTCCTGGTGCCGCACGCCGGTTTTACGGCGCTGTTCGGACTGGTTCCGCTCCTGTTTATGGACGTGATAGCCGATTCCGGGAAGGTAAGGCATTTCTTCTGGTGGTATTATCTCGCGTTCGTGATGTGGAATGCGGCCACCACTTTCTGGGTATGCAACGCCACAGTCGGGGGAGGTATCTTCGCCGTCCTGGCAAACGCCTTCCAGATGGCGCTGATATTCGCACTGTACAGGCTTTCCAAGAAGAAGTTCAATCCTCTGGTGTCCCATATCTTCCTGGCCGTTATGTGGCTGGCGTGGGAACGCTTCTATTTCAGCGCTGAAATTTCCTGGCCGTGGCTCACCCTGGGCAATTCCTTCGCCCGCTCCATAAAGATAATCCAGTGGTACGAGTTTACCGGCGCGCTGGGCGGCTCTCTCTGGATATGGGTATGCAACCTTCTGCTGTTCTACATCCTCCTGCTTGCCCTGGGCAACCACTTCAGGGAGATGAAGCCTGCGGGCCGGATTGCGCTGCCTCTTTCGTATGCATTGATACTGGCTGCGCCCATGCTCCTGTCGCTGCATATGTACGACAGTTACCGCGAAGACCAGTCGCAGGGCATAGACGTGCTGATAGGGCAGCCTAATTTCGACCCTTACCAGAAGTTCCAGTCGATGACCCAGAGGCAGCAGAACCAGGTCCTGATTGACTTGTTTGCCCAGGAACTGGACGCTCCCGGCCGAGATGTCATGCCCAGGCTCCTGCTGGCTCCGGAGACATTCACTTCGGACATAATGATGAATTCTGTCCAATCCAGTGAGACTTTCCGCACTTTCCAGGATTTCCTCCAGGATTATCCGGGGGTCAACTTCCTTTTCGGCGCAAGTACCTTCGAGTACCTGCCGGGCGGCAATCCGTCTTCCTATACCGCCCGCAAGACACTGGACGGGCTGTGGTATGAGACCCACAATACGGCGTTCATGACCGACCATACCGGCCGCGAAGATTTCTGCCATAAGTCCTGCCTGGTGGTGGGAACCGAGAAAATGCCATATCCCCGCATCTTCGGTCCCCTGGATGACAAACTGGGCGGCGTAATGGGACGGTGCGTAGGCCAGGACGGACCTTCAGTACTGTATGTCCACGGATACGATTCCAATGGGGGACTTGTGTCGCAGCTGCCGATAGGATGCGCCATCTGCTATGAGAGCGTCTACGGCGAATTCTGCACCGGCTATGTGAAGAAGGGGGCGAGGGCGCTGACAATCATCACCAACGATGCCTGGTGGGGAGACACCCCCGGCTACAAGCAGCACCTCAGTTACGCCTCGCTCAGGGCGATAGAGACCAGGCGCGACATAGCGCGGTGCGGCAACACAGGCATCAGCGCATTCATCAACCAGAGGGGAGACATCGTGTCCCAGTCAGACTGGTGGGAGCGCGAGACCCTGGAAGGGAAGGTTTACCTGAATGACGAGAAGACTTTCTTCGTCCAAAACGGAGACATAACCGGACGCGCGGCCACCCTGTTGTTCCTCCTGCTGCTTCTGGTCCTGGTGGTACGCTTCATAATAAGGAAATAAAAAAAGGGGAGAACTAATCGAGTTTCTCCCCTTTTTCGTCGTAGAATTCATATTGCAGGACTCCCAAGTCTGTGCTTTCGGTCAGACTGAGCCGGCACCTGTACTTCTTCTTCCACTTTCTGACATAAGATGAAAATCCTCTGCTCAGGTAAGCGCCCAGGATAGGGCTGACCTTGAGAGAAAGAGTCCTGGCGTTCTTTTCCGTAACCAGATAGGACAGAGTCTCTTCTATCTTCTCGTCTATGACTGCGCTGGATGTTATCTTGCCCTTGCCGTGGCAAAGGGGGCAGGTCTCCGCAGTCTCGATCTGGGTTACCGGACGAATCCTCTGGCGTGTAATCTGCATCAGGCCGAACTTGGTGAGGGGCAGCACGTTGTGCTTTGCCCTGTCTTTCTTGAGGAGTTCCTCCATGTACTTGTACAGTTCGTTGCGGTGTTCCTGTGTCTCCATGTCTATGAAGTCCACTATCACTATTCCGCCCATGTCCCGGAGTCTCAGCTGGCGGGCTATCTCGTCCGCGGCCAGCTTGTTTACCTCGAAGGTGTTCTCTTCCTGATCTGTAGTCTTTGCGCGGATGCCGCTGTTCACGTCAATGACGTTGAGGGCTTCCGTGGTTTCGATGACCAAATAGGCGCCTTGTTTCAACGGGACGACTTTCCCGAAGGAACTCTTTATCTGTCTGGTTACTTCAAAATGGTCAAAGATGCTCTCTTTGCCATCGTAAAGCTTCGCTATCTTCTCCTGCCCGGGAGAAATGACGGCGATGTAATCCCTGATTTCCTCGTATGCCTTCTCGTCGTTCACGTAAACGTTGCTGAACGAGTCGTTCAGAAGGTCCCTGAGGGTTACAGTGGTCTTGGAAAACTCCGTGAGGAGCAGGTCGACGCCTTTATGCTTGGCCAGTTTGGTCCAGGCTGATTTCCATTTGTCTATCAAAGAACGTAATTCTCCTGCGAGAATGGCAGCGGTCTTGCCTTCTGCCGCGGTGCGTATTATCGCGCCGTAGTTCTTGGGAAGTATGCTCTTGACCAGAGATTCCAGCCTGCGCCTTTCTTCCTCCGAACCGATTTTCTGGGAGATGCTCACTTTCTGTGCGAAAGGGAGCAGTACAATGTTTCGTCCTGCCAATGAAATTTCCGCGGTTAGCCGGGATCCTTTTGTAGAAATAGGCTCCTTTGTTATCTGGGCCAGAATCATCTGTCCTTGCTTGAGGACGTCTTCAATGCGTCCTTCCTTGGGTAATGCGGGACCTGTGGGGATGCGGGCGAACAGTTTCTCGAGGTTGGTGTTGGGGTTGGATTCCCGCACGAACCTGTCGAAGGCGTTGAAGTACAGCCCGAGGTCCAGATAATGGATGAAAGCCTCCTTTTCGTCACCTATGTCCACGAAAGCGGCATTCAGGGCGGGGAGTATTTTCTTGACTCTTCCCAGGAAGATGTCTCCCACCGTGAATGTGTGACCCTGACTGGATTCTTTGTTCAGTTCTATGAGCCTGCCGTTCTCCAGCAGGGCGAGCTGAACCTCGGACTGGGTGACATTGACCACCATGTCCTTGACCGAATTCTCAGTCTCCATAAGGAATTTCTATTTTAAAGAACGTTTATAATAAATAAGAGGTGGGACGGATCTCCCGCCCAACCTCTCTCGACATCCAGATTACTTCTTCTTATGTCTGTTCTTGCGCAAGCGCTTTTTACGCTTGTGCGTAGACATTTTATGTCTCTTTCTTTTCTTTCCGCTAGGCATAATGTAAAGTATGATTATTTAACAGAATTAACAAAAGTCTTAGCTGGTTTGAAAGCAGGAATGTCGTGAGCGGGAATGGTAAGAGTTGTCCTCTTGGTAATGTTCCTGGCGGTCTTCTGAGCCCTGTGCTTGATGATGAAGCTGCCGAATCCGCGAAGATATACCGGATTGCCCTTGCTTACGGAATCTTTAACGCTTTCCATGAATCCCTCTACTACAGTCTGAACTGTGCCTTTCTCTATTCCGGTAGCCTTTGCTACTTCGTTTACTATCTCTGCTTTAGTCATAATTGTAACTCGTATTTAGGTTTATTCTTTAAGGACTGCAAAAGTAGTTTAATTTTTTCAATAATCAAATATAAATCAACAATATAATAAATAACCCATTTTGCTATATTTGTAGAAGAACAACAGTTGAAAACTATTTCGATATGAAAAAAAAGATCTTCATCCTGGTGGCGGCCTGCCTGGCATTGCCGGTGCTGTTCGCCATCAGCTGCTCGGATTCGGGTAAGACACTTCCTTGCGACATCTATGAAGCCGACGGAACCCCTTGCGTGACTGCGCACAGTACCACCAGGCTGCTGTACTCCAAGTACAACGGCCCGCTGTACCAGATCCAGCGTGATTCCGACGGAAAGACCCTGGACATCGGCGCAGTGAAAGGCTATGCCGACGCTGCCGCGCAGGACGCCTTCCTCAAGGGAACCCTAGGCCGCATCACCATCATTTATGACCAGTCCGGAAAGGGGAACAACCTGGAGCCTGCAGGCCCCGGAACCTTCAAGGGCCCTGACACCGGAGAATTCAACACCCAGTCCATCGCGGACATGGCACCGGTGCTGATCAACGGCCGCAAGGCATACGGCGTGTTCGTGATGCCGGGAATGGGATACCGCTGCAACAACGCGCAGGGCCTGGCTATCAACGACGAGCCTGAAGGCATCTATTACGTCATAGACGGAACCCATTACGACAGCGGATGCTGCTTCGACTACGGCAACTCCTCCACAAACGGCAACGCCGTGGGAACCGGAACTATGGAAACCACTTACTACGGAACTTCCACCGCCTGGGGCAGCGGAAACGGCGAGGGCCCCTGGATAATGTCCGATATGGAGGCCGGCCTTTTCTCCGGCTATGATCCCAAGAAGAACGACGTGCCTTCGATAGACTGGCAGTTCGTGTCAGTGTTCGTCAACGGTGGCGGCGGAAACCAGTGGGACCTCAGGGGCGCAGATGCCACAACTGAAGAACTCACCATTTTCTATAGCGGAGTACGTCCTCACACAAAGGAGGGAAGGGACTCCTACTATCCTATGTCCAAGAAGGGCGGAATGCTGCTTGGCAACGGAGGCGACAACGGCAACGGTTCCTCCGGAACCTTCTTCGAGGGCGTGATGACCTTCGGATATCCCTCCGACGAGGCCATCAACGCAGTGCAGAAGAACATAGCTTCAGTGAAGTATCAGCAGTATCCGGTCAAGATGACCCGCCTCACCACCTTTGTGCCGGGCTCCGGCGCCGACGTGAGCGTGGCTTTCACCAACCCTACCGGAAAGACTCTCAAGAACTTCGCCATAGAAGCAGAACTGCCTCAGGGATGGAGCCTTGAGCCCGCCGGGCAGGTTCCTTCTGAAGTGCCTGCCGGACAAAGCGTTACGGCTGTTTATACAGTAAAGGCTCCGGATGCCCGTTCAATGGGATTCCTCTCTTTCAACGCCCTTTGGAAGGGTGGCTCCGCCGCAGTATCCACCAGAGTGCGCAGCGCCGAAGCCCTCAAGATAAACGAGGTGAAACTTTCCGCGCCACAGGATCCTAATGACCAGTTCATAGAGCTCTACAACGCTTCAGGCAAGGCCCTTGACCTCTCCGGAATGAAGGTAGAGGTACGCAGGAGCGGATGGGCTCCGGTTACGGCTGCCGTCATCCCTTCAGGAACCTCCCTGGGAGCAGGAGAGTACTACGTGCTCACGCTTGCTGACGCAGCCGTTACGGCGCCGGCAGCCAAGGGCGCCACGGAGGTGCTGCTCAGCAGCGACGTGGCCGCTGGCAAGAGCGTGAACATTGGAGGAAAGGCCTACAAGGTCAGCGCCAAGGGCGCTCCTGCAGGGGCTTTCACAACCCTCTTCACGCCGGTTTCCACCGGTCCCAAGATGGCTTTTGCCGCAGGCGCCACCAACCTGCCTGTCACCTCAGTGGCAGGTTTCCAGGTAGGTCACAAGATGGGAATCGACCTGGGAGGCGATTACGAGATCGTGGAGGTTACCGCAGTGGGCACTCCTTCCACTCAGACCGTTCTGTCAAAGGAGGCCAAAGCAGGTGATACCCAACTGGTTATAGAAACCACCCAGAATCTTATACCCGGCTCTGTAATTACAATAAACACCGGTGCGCGTATAGAGAAGGCCACAGTGAAGACCCTTGTCAAGAGTTCCGGTGTTCCCGTACGTCAGTTCCGCGGAGCTCCGCCTCACGAACCCGGAATCGTGGAACTTGAGGCACCTCTCAAGCAGGACCATATGCTTGCAGTCGACGTTTCCTGCCCCGGCACCGGCATAACCTTCACGCCTGCCACCAAGTTCGCGCACATAAGCGGACAGTCAGTGCAGCCTCTGGGCTCTCCGTATAAGCTTGCCGCTTCTCTGGAGAAGGATGCTGTCGCATTCGAGGCCGCGCCCGTGGCTGCCAAGGGCAACCAGCAGTTCGGCTACGCCCTCTCGGCCTCAGCCGGCTCAATCGCCCTCATCGACGCAGCCTCCGGAGCAGTTGTAGACGCTATCGTCTACGGTTCTCAGCAGAGCAATTCCAGCGGTAACGGAACCATCGCAAGCCCTGAACTCGCCACTCTCGAAGGCGTGCAGGACGGTGGCGGCTGTATAGCTGTAGTGCCTTCTACAAGGCCTCAGTTCGTCCGTCCCGGAATGCCTGTTCCTCCGCCGGAGAAAGGCCCTGGCAAGAGCCTCGTCCGCTTCCCTGACGGAAAAGACGCCGACGTTCTCTGCAAGGACTTCAGCATAACCGGCCTTCCTACTCCCGGAACTGCCAATACTGTAGCGGTGGAGTAGAATAATTCTCCGTTGGCACGGAGATTGACCAATATGGGCTATGGCTTTAGGGTAGGGGAGACTCTGCCAAATTGTCATAGCCTATGTTGTCTTTTTACGAACACTTATGAATAAGAAAACAGATACCAATTTATTCTTCCCCAATATCGGAGCGGAAGTGAACATAATCCC
>JAGCVB010000087.1 GCA_017962585.1 Bacteroidales bacterium | reverse complement strand
GCGCCCGCAAGGAGTGGGGCTGGACACCGTCCTATAACCTGGAGTCTATGACTCACGATATGATCGCGCGTCTGCGCGAGAAACTTCTCTAGAGGAAATTGTCGAAATAATCGGAGATCTTCTGGTACAGGTGCACCCTCTCGATGCCCCTCATATTGTGCTCGGCCATAGGGTAGGGGAAGTAGTCCACCGGAATGTTGTTGGAAATGCATTCCTGGATGAAACTGAGACTGTGTTCCCACACTACGGTATTGTCTATGGCACCCTGGCATATGAGAAGCTTTGCCTTCAGCTTAGTGGCCTTGTTGATGAGTGAGGTTTTTTCAAAGCCTTCGGGATTTGTGTCGGGGTTGTCCATATAGCGCTCGCCGTACATAATCTCGTACCATTTCCAGTCAATCACCGGGCCGCCGGCTACTCCTACCTTGAATGTGTCAGGATAGTTGGTAACCAGGGATATTGTCATAAAACCGCCGTAACTCCATCCGTGCACGCCTATGCGTGAGGAATCTACGTAAGGGAGAGATTTCAGCAGGTTTACTCCCACCATCTGGTCAGCCATCTCAGCCTGTCCGCACTCCCTGTTTATAGCCTTCTCGAAGGCCGCTCCACGGTTCTGCGTGCCCCTGTTGTCCTGGACGTAAACTATGTAGCCTCTCTGGGCCATATACATCTCCCACATACGTATGCTGCCCAGCCAGGTATCCGTAACCATTTGGGAATGAGGACCTCCGTAAACATAGAGGATTACCGGGTACTTCTTTGAAGGGTCGAAGTTGGCGGGGTAGAACATACGGTAGTAGTTGTCGTACTGACCGTCGGCACTCTTGACGGTTCCGAACTCCACCTTGCCTGTCAGGTAGTCTGCCAGAGGGTCTTTGGCGGTGAGCAGGTTACGTACCAGTTTGCCGTCGGCGGAGCGGAGGTCGCATATTGCAGGGACGTTGAAACTGGAGTAGTTGTCCACGAAGTACTTGCAGTCGGAACTCATTGTGATGGAGTGCCAGCCGCGTCCCGTAGTGAGGCGCTGGGGCTTGGCGTCCTTCCTCCTGAGGTCCAGGCGGAAGAGGTGGTTCTCGACGGGGGAGATTTCAGCCGAGGTGTAGTACAGGTATCGGCCGTCGTTAGCCACGTATTCCACGTCGGCGTCCACCGGGGTTATGCGGGTGACAGTTCCCAGCGTGTCGCAGAGGTAGAGGTTCCTGTAGCCGTCGCGGTTGTCAGTGCGGTATATGAACTGATAAGTGCCTTTTATGAAATACAGCGGGTCCAGGGGCTCCACCCACTGGTCGTTGTCTTCAGTGAGAAGGGTTTTTACATAGGAACCGTCGGAGGCGTCGTACATATTGAGCCTCATATGGTGCTGGCTGCGGTCCAGGACCTGGATGAACACGTACTTGTCGTCCGGGCTCCAACTGATGTTGGTGAGGTAGCGTTCCTCCGTGAAGTCATCCACCTGGGCGTAGACGGTGCGGCTGGTGGCCACGTCGTATATTCCAAGGGTAACCAGTTCGGATGCCATTCCGTTCATCGGGTACTTGATGGTCTTGAGCTCTCCAGTGCGGGTGTTGATGTCAAGGAGGGGGAAGTCCGTCACGCGGCTCTCGTCCTTGCGGTAGAAGGCGAGTTTTTTCTGGTTGGGAGACCAGAAGATTCCGCCGTTAATGCCGAACTCGTTGCGGCTTACGCTCTGGCCGTATGTGATCTGGCTGCTCTCGCTTATTGCGATGATGTGCTCTATGCCGTCTTCGCCCGTGTAGAACAGGCTCTGCTCGCGGGCCTCGGCCTTGTATTTGGGATCAGCCGGCTTGCTCATCTCGGGAATGTCTTCGCGGAAGCGTTCCGGTGCCAGGCTCACCTGGTAACCGTTGGCGGCCTCCTGGCTTATCATCTTGCCGGAGTCCTGTGCCGGATGCGTGTCCAGCACATTAAAAGACTGCGCATTCAGCAGCAACGGCAAAAATGCGCAGCAAAGAAGCAATGTCCTTCTCATATTATTCTCCTCCTTCTCCTCCTACAATGGGGATAGTGTTTCCGATGTCGCTCTGGCTGACGGACAGGATTTCCGTAACTATGTACTTTTGCATACCGCGCCAGGGGAGTTTTCCGTTGTACTCCTTGTACCTGAGTTCAACGAGTTTTCCGCTGCATCTCATCAGGGAGTCGGCCACGGCCTCGTCCACTACTGAGAAGTTGAACTCGTTGGACTGGATGGTGCCGCCGCCCTTGGCTCCCTTGAAGCCTGCCTGGATGAGGCGTCCTTCATAGGTTTTCCAGATCCAGCCTTTGTAGACTATCTGATTGAGTTCGCCTGCCTTAACGCCTTCTCCGAGTACGAAGAAGAACTTGATGTAGATAAACGCCGCCAGGGCGAGCGCCGCCAGCACGCTTATGATGGTTATGACTTTAGCTCCAGTTTTCATCTCTTGTAGTTTGGTAGGGCAAATATACAAAAAAAAGGTCTGAAACCTTGTTCCAGACCTTTAATATCCTATTAAGGCACAAATAATTATTTCTGCCTTGACTTGTATCTCTGATAGAATTTATCAACACGACCGGCAGTATCGACAATCTTGACTTTGCCAGTGTAGAAAGGATGGGAGGTATTGGAAATCTCCACCTTTACGAGAGGGTACTCAACACCTTCGATGGTGATCTTCTCCTTTGTGTTGGCGCAGGAGCGGGTGATGAAAACATCTTCGTTTGACATATCCTTGAAAGCTACAAGACGGTAGGTTTCGGGATGGATTCCTTTTTTCATTTCACTAGTGTTTTTGAATCGTGGGCGCAAATGTAGTAATTTTATTTGATTCTGCAAGGAGAATCTTCATATAAAACATATCTTTTGGCCTTTCTGATCCACTTCTGCTCTTCTAGTTTAACGTGCTCTCGCACAATGTCGAATGTAATCTCACCTTTAAGGAAAGCCTCTATCACCGGGTCTGCAATCCTGGCGTAGGTCTCGTCGCCCACAGTGAAAGAAGAATAATGCTCCTGGAAGAACTTCATCAGCTGCAGGGTATGCAGTATGGAATGGTATTCCTCGCCGGGCACCAGTATTATCTGCCAGCCGAAGCATTTCTCCCCGGCATACTTGCCGAAAGCGGGGGAGAAGGTGCACGGGCGCATCACAGCGCCTTCCGCCTGCGGGATGTCCTTGCGGAGTGACAGCCAGGGGGCGCCGATGTACTCGTAGGGGCGGGCTGTGCCCAGGCCCGGGGTCACTGAGGTGCCCTCCCAGAAGGCGCCGCCGCTAGAGAGCTGGGCGCTGAACATCCCGGGGAGATTCCCCTGCGGGGGAATGCTCCACGGCATCAGCACCCTGCCTGCAGCGTTGAGCGCCGCAGAAATCACGTGCAGGGCGTATGTCGCGCCTATCTCGTTGTGATACAGGTGACAGAGTTCTCCCAGGGTGAGGCCGTGGCGGTGTGCAACCTTTGGCGTGAACATATCGGCCCCCACGGCAGGCATAGTGCCTTCCACGATCCGTCCTGCGGGGTTCACGTGGTCCACTATGTAAAGCGCGGGAGCGTCCTCCCCTAGAGAGTTCATAGCAGTCATCAGACGAAGGACGTCCAGGGTGTGGCTGCAGTAGCGCGTTCCGCTGTCCTGGATTTCCACCACTATGGCGTTGAGTCCGGCAATCTGGTCTATGTCGAATTCTATGTGGGATTCCCACTCGCCCAGTTCGGGCTCGTTGGGCAGGAACAGCGCCTTCAGGTTG
>JAGCVB010000086.1 GCA_017962585.1 Bacteroidales bacterium | reverse complement strand
GGTGAGGGTTGATTCCGATAGTTACGAGGCGCAGAGCCTGCCTTCAGGCGACAGCGCCGACAGCCGCTTCCGTTACCAGCAGCTTTACCAGGCTTTGGACCGGATTCCTGAAAAGGAGAAAGCGGCAATTGTGCTGTTCTACTTCGAGGACAAGAGCATAAAGGAGATTGCAACTATTCTGGATATGCCTTCGGGCACTGTGAAATACCATCTGTCTGTAGGACGGAATCATCTTAAAGATTATTTAAGCGTATGAAAGACAATAACATAGAAGATTTATTGAGGGAAGCTAAACCCGTGGTGAAGGACGATCCGGCGTTTCTGATGGAAACTCGCAGGCGTATGGAGCAGGTGGAGGGTATCAAGAAGGAGGTGGACCGCCAGCATAAGAATTCGCGGATCATCCTGATTGTCACTCTTGCCGCAGGCCTTGTGCTGGGAATGCTGGCTATGGCTGTCGTCTTTCTTTTCCCGGAGCAGATTCAGGGTTTCCAGAACGGATTCCTGGCAAACGTCCGGAATTTCCTCCAATCTTACAAACAGTATCTTTTCTTTGGCGTAGCCGCCCTTGCCATCGCCCTCGGCATTACCCTTGGCTCCGGCCGCCGCAGCAGCATCTTCTCAGCATAGAGGCACGCCGCAGACTGGAGGTCTCTGTCCCACAAACCCGTGGCCGCCCGTGGCCTCGTGAACGGGTGGATGGCGCTTGCGCCAGACGGGATGGAGCGAAGCGGAAGGTTTGTGGCGACAGAGACCTCCAGTCGGCGGGCTGACGTACTAGATTATCTGGGGAAGGAGGGCGCGGTCGGCGGGGAGCCAGTCAAGAGTGTCGATTTCCTCTTTGGAGAGCCAGCGGGCCGCTTCGTGTTCGTTCAGGTGCAGGGATTCAGATTTGAGTGTGCAGATGAAACAGTGCATTGTCAGGTGGAATGCGGGATAATCCCATTCCACCGTGTCCACGTAAGATTCTATGTTGATTTCGGCACAGAGCTCTTCGCGGATTTCCCGCTCAAGGGCTTCCTGGGGTGTCTCTCCCCTCTCCACCTTTCCGCCCGGGAATTCCCACCAGTCCTTGAAATCCCCATAGCCTCGCTGGGTGGCAAAAACCCTGTCGCCCTTCCTTATAACTGCCGCTACAACTTCAATGCGTTTCATATCCCAAAATTAATCATTTTGATTTGTTAAAAATTAATACCTTTGGGAAGCAATAAGAACAATTATGAAAAAGTTACTGTTTACCCTGTTGGTAATCGTCGCACTTGGCGCAGTTGCCGCACTGACCTGCCCTGACAAGCAGGCCCATAAAGATGCTTTATTGTCTGTAGTAAATGAGTCTATCAACTCCTCTCTGGAGAATGAGAACCTGGGAGGACTGGGATCTATAGTAGGTTCTATCGGCAGCGGCGTTGCCGGCGCTTATCTGGATAACAGGTTGGTGATCAAAGACCGTTTCCTTTGCTCCGTAGGTGAGATTCAGAATCTCAAGGGAGAAGTCAAGAAAGTATCACTCGGCCTTTTCGGCCACGTCTTCCCTCTGAACAAAGATGATCTTAGAGAAGCTCTAGGGGCATCAAAATAGTTCCCAGCCTGTAAGGCCGTGGAGCGCAACAGCTTGATTATCAAGCAAAAACATAGTAGGCACCCCCTCTATTTCGGTGGGGGTGCCTACTATTTAACCTACTGATTACCAAATGATTACTGATCACGAGACAATTGTGAGTCGCGTTCCGGTGAGGGCCTCGGCCTTTGCGGCCTCCCACTGCGGGCCTTCGGCAAAAAGGCCGTTCTTGTCCATGATGCGCACGGCTTTGCGCACGTAATTCTTATTTGCGTCCGTGCAGGATACCGCAATTGCGGCGGTAGCGGCTATTATTATCAATCTTTTCAGTATTCCTCTTTTCATAGCAGTAAAGATAAGGATTTACCAGGCCAATTCTATGGAAAGCATAGCGTTGAAGCCGGGCATCGGATAGCCCTGTACAATCTGGTAGGACTGGTTGAATATGTTGTTGAGAGCCAGGCCTACTGAGAGTTCGGGGAAAAGGCCGCGGGGGCTAGATCCCAGAAGGTCGGCCAGCAGGAACTTCCGCGCTATTGAAGCGTCGCTGAGAGACCAGGGGGCTATGCGGTAGTCGTCCGTATTGGCGGTGCGTGACCAGCGCTCTCCGGTAATTGTAGTGTTCCAGGCAAAAGTCCACTTCTCCCATAGAAGCGACAGGTCCACTCCCCCGCTGTGGAGCGGAATATACGGTATCTGATTGCCCCAGATAAGGCTTCCGGGGGTGGTATGGTCCAGGGCACGCTGGAAGGTGTAGCGGAGCGTCAGGTCCGCCCTGCGGTCTGCGAAGCCTATGTCGCGTCCCGTCCGGACCTTGGCGTCTACTCCAGTGATATCAACCTTGCCGATGTTCAGCATTGTCCAGCGGAACTGGGACGATGTGGGGATGGCCACTATCTTGTCGTCCACGTGGTTGTAGTACGGGGAGAGGCGCGCTTCCAAGTCCCAGGCGCCGGCGCGGGCCGACATCCTGATGTCGGCGCCCAGCTGCGCGGCGCTCTCTGGTACCAGCGCCGAGTTACCCATCAGGGAGTAGTAGAGGTCGTTGAAGGAAGGGAGGCGGTAGGTGCGCTTGGCAAAGGCGTCTATTTCCAGCCATCTTGCGGGTGCGAAGAAGAGGCTGACAGAGGGCATCCAGACGTCCCGGAAGGTGTCCTCGCGGGACCAGCCTCCGGCGTTGCGCTGGTCGAACCAGTCCCAGGTGGCGGCGTAGACCAGATGCGCCTCGGCGCGGAACTTACTCCAGGTGAGGAGCGTGGCGAGCGCTCCGGTGAAGGCGGCCCTGCGGGGCCTCACGAACTGCCCCACGTCGGAATCCAGAGTATTGTATTGGAAGTCCGTGCTGAGGTCTACGGACCAGAAATCGGCGAGGCCCAACGACTGGGCCAGGGAACCGTAAGCCGACTGTTGAAGGTAATGGAGGTTGTACGGCAGGGCCATCGGGTTCTTCTCCGGATGGGTGTTGTAATGGATGTAGTTGTTGGAGTACTTGAAGCGGACGGCCGTGGAATAACGCGGGGTCCAGTCTTTGGTCCAGCTTCCCTGGGCGAATATGTCCCTGTCGGCCTGGCGCTCGGCGCTGAAGGGGAATTCTTCGGAGCGGCGGATTACCGGGCCGGGAAAGCCGCGCTCGGAGCCGTAGCCGTACAGCAGCAGGCTCCATTTGCCGCCCAGCAAAGATCCGGAAAGGCGCGCGTCCAGGCGGCCGCTGGTGATGTCCCCGTTCTCGCGGGTCAGGGGCGTGCCGAAGTAATCGTACTTGTATTTGCCGTTGCTGGTGAGGAACTCGGCGCCCACTCTGAGGAGGACGCCTCCAAGACGGCGGTCCCACTGAATGGAGGGGTTCACGGTGCCGAAGGATCCGGCGCGGAGGCGCACCTTTCCTGAACTGTCTCCCCAGATCAGGTAGGGCTGCTCCAGGGAAAGGTGCACGGCCGCGCCGGCCGCGTACTCCTTTGCCGTCTGAAGGCGCTGGGTCTTCTGGGCGTTGTACAGCGCTATGGCGGAGAAGGCGTCAGCGGAGAATCGTCCCAGGTCCACCTGCATATTCTGGGCGTTGTCCACCAGGATGCCGTCCAGGAAGATGCCCACGTGCTCGCTGCCTAGGCTGCGCACGTTGATTGTCTTGAGTCCTCCCACTCCCCCGTAATCCTTCACCTGGACGCCCGTGAAGCGCCTCAGCAGTTCGCTCACCTGAGGGGAAGGGCGAACCTGGCCGGGGAGGAAAGCCACCTGCTCGGACGGTCTCACCACCGGCAGCACCTTATACGTGGAGACTTGTGAAGCAGACAGCGTATCCGTCTGCTGGGCGCTCAGGCCGCAGCAGACGGATAACATAAAGACGACTAGTGCGTACCTGTTCACTAATAAGCCACGAAGTGTCCAGGGCAAACTCCGACCTGAATGGACCAGAGTTTATTGCCCCTGTGGAAGCAGTTCAGAGTTCCGGGGTTGACATAATCTCCGGCGTCTCCTATGAAGAACGTGTTCGGGTCCAGGACAAAGAAGGAATACGGAGCGATCCCTGAGAGATCCAGGGATATGCCAATGGTCTTTTTCCCATTCTGTGCGCCCCACAGGCTGTACTCGTGAGCAGCGCTCCAGTCGAACTCGGTATCAGTTCCGATGCAGTAGACGGTATCTCCATAAATTGCAGATACGCTGACGTAATTGCTGATAAGTGAAACCGAAGTAGGGTTCGAAACATTGAAGGTATAGAGGCCTGAATGAACGTCCCAGAAATTGCCCAGGGTGGTTACATATATATTCCCCGCACCGTCAGAGTATACGTCCTTCAGATTAATCTGAACATCTACTGTACTGCTTACTTTGAATGAAGCAGCGTCTATGATGCTGACCGTGCTGTCGTATGAATAACTCGGTGGCAGCTGGCTGGAGATGCCTCCGGAATTGGCCACATACAGTTTGCCGCCATAATATGCGATTCCTTCAGGCTGATAGCCTACTTCAACACTTCCCTCAACCTGCTTCGTCTTGAGATTGATGCGGTACACCTGGCCTTTGGTGTTATAATAATCCGTGATGGAGTAATTTCCATATTCGTCATAAGCTCCGGTTGCAAACGCTCCGGCCCAGGAGGTCACGTATGCGTATTTGTCGTCGAATGCGATATTGCGGGGTGTGGGAACGCTTATGGCTGCGACTTCAGTCTCGTCAAAGACAGAAACCACTTCGACAATTCCGGAATTGTTGACCACCATCCACAGTTCCTCCCCAATCACAGCAATGTCGTTACCTACGTCACCGAGGCCGGCGCCCACAGAGGGGTTCATCTTGGCGAAGGCGTCAGAGATGTAGATTCCGAACGGGAAACGGAGAAAATCGAGGGAAGCGTTGTTGGATCCCATCTGTCCCTCATTCAGGACGAACAGTTTTCTGGCGGCTCCGGAGAACGGGGATACATCCACCAGCTGGCCGGTCAGTTCCTCATCTTTGGAAGGTTCTTCACGATAGTCGATCTTCTGGCAGGCGCCCAGGAAAAGAGCGCCGCAGAGCAACAGCAATGCAGTTTTTTTCATTTTAGATATAAGATTCGTTTACACAAGGGCTTGTCCCCGAGCCCGTCTGTCCAACTTGATTGCGGCAGGTCTTCTGACTAGTCCCGGCTCCGGCCTTCTCATCCCCTGTGGGGACAATGGCGTATGATTCGGAGCCGTTAAGGATTACACAGCTGCGGGCACAGTCCCGGATTGTCACCGGATTCCCTTTTGAGCCTGAGGCCTGGCAAAGCCAGGCGGCACCACAATCTAGTGCAAATGTACAAAAACAATCTTTTCTTTTTTAGAGTTTTTTTCGGACATTTGTGTAATCACTGACCTGACACTGATAATTTTAACCTATATGTGTAAGAAAACGCTTTACCTTCTTATGCTGGCGGCAACGCTTCTGGTTGCCGGATGCCAGTCAAAAAATTACGATTACCCTTACCAGAACCCCAAACTGAAACTGGAAAAAAGGGTTGACAACCTCCTTTCGCTCCTCACCCTTGAAGAGAAAGTAGGTCTGATGCAGAACGGTTCCATCTCCATCGACAGGCTTGGAATCCCTGCCTACAACTGGTGGAACGAGGCCTGCCACGGAATCTGCTATGACGACGTAACCGTATTCCCTCAGGTGATAGCCCTGGGCGCCACCTTCGACGCAGACCAGCAGTTCGAAATCTACACTGCAGTTTCCGACGAGGCCCGCGCCGTATGGAACACCACCAACCACAACCAGATGGGCGTTACCGAGACCAGCGGCGGAATCTGGCACAACGGCCTTTCTTTCTGGTGCCCTAACGTGAACATCTTCCGTGATCCCAGGTGGGGACGCGGTCAGGAGACTCCGGGTGAGGATCCTTACCTGAGCGCCGTTATGGGAACCCAGACCGTCAAGGCTATGCAGGGCAACGACAAGAAGTACTACAAGGTACACTCCTGCGCAAAGCACTATGCAGTGCACAGCGGACCGGAGCCCCTGCGTCACCAGTTCGACGTATCCGTTTCTATGAGAGACCTCTGGGAGACCTACCTCCCCGCTTTCAAGAGCATTGTCGAGGACGGAAACGTTCAGGAGGTTATGTGCGCATACCACCGTTACGAGGGTGAGCCCTGCTGCGGCAGCAACAGGCTCCTCCAGGACATCCTCCGCGACAAGTGGGGATTCAACGGAATCGTGGTTACCGACTGCGGTGCAATCGGCGATTTCTATTCTCCCAGCAGGCACGGCACACACGCCAACGCAGCAGAGGCCTCTGCAGACGCAATCCTCTCAGGAGCCGACGTAGAGTGCGGAACCAGTTACAGGGCCCTGGTTGACGCCGTTCAGCAGGGACTCGTCTCCGAGGCCGACATCGACGTAAACGTACGCCGCATCCTCACCTCACGCTTCGAACTCGGCATGTTCGATCCTGCCGAGGACCTGCCTTGGGCCAACCTCGGCGAGGCTGACCTCAGCAGCCCCGCTCACACAGAGCTTGCAAAGAAGGCCGCCCGCGAGGCCATCGTCCTTCTCAAGAACGAGAACAACGTGCTGCCTCTGCGCAAGGACAACATCACCATCGCAGTTGTAGGTCCTAACGCCGACGACGCCCGCGTCATTCTGGGCAACTACAACGGCTATCCTACAGCAGCCAACACCAAGACCATCCTCGGTGCAATCAAGGACGCAGCCCCCGGCGCAAAGATTATCTACGAAAGGGCCTGCGACCTTACCGACCCTTACATCACCAACCACTACGTATCACGCATCAACGGCGGAAAGGGTCTGCACGCAGATTACTTCAACAATACCGATCTCAGCGGCAACGCCGTAGTCAGCACTGACTACACCCAGCCTCTCAACCTGAACACCACCTCCCCCGCCCTCGCTCACGAGGACTGCGCCTGGGAGGAAGGTCTCAACCTGACCAACTTCTCCGCACGCTACACCGGATCATTCACCGCTGACTACACAGGTGATATGGTTTACAGCGTACGCGGAAGCGGCAAGTACAACTTCAAGGTAAACGGCAAGACCGTCGCCGAGCAGGCTGGCGCTCCCGCCGGAAGAGGCTTCTTCGGCCGCGGAATGGCTCCTACCACCTTCCCCGTGAGGGCAGGCCAGACCTATCAGGTAGAGATCGAGCTCTCACAGCCCGAGGCTCGTTCCGCTTCTTTCACTTTCGACCTCTACAGCCGCAGGCCGGCAGACTTCGCCCCGGTTCTCGCAAACATCAAGAGCGCCGACGTGATCGTTATGGTCAGCGGTATTTCTTCTGATGTTGAGGGTGAGGGTCACGACCGCACCAGCATCGAGCTTCCTGAGGTTCAGCAGCAGCTTCTCACCGCCCTGGACGCTACCGGAAAGCCGGTTGTCCTGATCAATGTTTCCGGAAGCGCAATAGCATTCGGCAACGTAGAGAGCAAGTACGACGCCCTCATCCAGGCTTGGTACGGCGGACAGGCTTGCGGTATCGCAGCTGCAGACGTGCTGTTCGGCAACTACAATCCTGCCGGACGTCTCCCTGTTACCTTCTACGCTTCTTCAGACCAGCTTCCTGATTTCCAGGATTACTCTATGGAGAACCGTACTTACAGGTACTTCAAGGGACAGCCTCTGTACGCTTTCGGCTACGGCCTCAGCTACACCACATTCAGCTATGGCCAGGGCAAGGTTGCCGGAAAGCCTACTGCAATGACCCTTACTGTTCCTGTAACCAATACCGGTTCCATCGACGGCGACGAGGTTATCCAGGTTTACGTGAAGGCTCTGGACAATCCTGACGCTCCCATCAAGGCTCTCAAGGGCTTCAAGAGGGTGAACATCGCTGCCGGCGCCACCAAGGATGTTACCGTAGAACTCAGCGACGAGGCATTCTACTTCTACGACGCCTCAGTTGACGGCCTTATGCTCAAGAAAGGCCGCTACCAGGTTCTCTACGGCGGCTCCTCCCTCGACAAGGACCTCCAGGCCATCGACGTCACCATCTAATAGGTTTGACACTTGTTTTATCGGTTAGATTCTGACATTTAACCGGTTTGCCACAAAACCAGCAGCGCGGCCCCCTCAGGCCGCGCCGCTTTTTTGTCCTGCCATCCCGGGCGTTGATGTGGAGGGGATAGGGGCGGAAACCTTCCGCTTCGCTCCATCCCGTCTGGCGCAAGCGCCATCCACCCGTTCACGAGGCCACGGGCGGCTAAAGTGAAATTCGGAAGCCCAGGCAAAAGGCCGTGTGGGGCCCTGAGTGGCACTTGAGATGGGCTACTGAGGCAAAATTGCCTCGGAAGCCCACTCTATGCCCCCTAGAGGGCGTTCTAGGGCACATCCCCTGGGCTTCCGAATTTCACGTTGCATATTAATCCATCATTCATTACATTTGTCCAGGAGCAGCCATAAGAGGCGCTGGATTTGTGATGAAAGTAAAAGAAAAACTGCTCAGACAAATTATATCTGACTTGGGGCTGGACCGTCCGTTCGTAAAAGGTCAAGACATTCCTATAAAAAACTGCTGGCATTTTAGCACCGATGGAAACGCCGTAGACTTTATGTTCTATGACGAAGAAGATTTCATCAACGGGATGAACAGGATCTTTGTTCTCCTGCAGAAATATGACATAGTCATCCTGGCCTTCATCTTGATGGACACACATATCCATTTCATATTGTGGGGCACATTGGAAGATTGCAACAGATTCGTCCACGAATATGTCAGACAGACTTCCAGACATATTTCCATCACTCACGGAGACAGGAAGAAACTGGAGAACGTACCTGTTCATTACCAGACCGTCGATACGGATTACTATCTGAAGACCGCTCTGTGTTATGTTGTTAAAAACGCCCCTGTAGGCGGGCTGCCCTACAATGCACTAGACTATCCCTGGTCCAGCGGTCCATTGTATTTCCGCCATAAGGATCAGTGGACTTCCCCTGCCTGGCATTCAGAGCTGGATGCTGGGAATGATTCTCCGATGGGGGTTCACGAAAAGAGGTTTGTCCTTCATACCAGGTCCCGAATGGAAGATGGTGTCAAAATGATAGGGCCATTGGTATTCCCGGGCGAATATGTGGCCTTTGAACTGGTAGAACGTATCTTTAAAACCTGCCGAAGTTTTAATTACTTTATGTGTTTAAGCAAAGAAGATGATGTGGAATCAAGGGGCGGCATAATCTCCCGTCTTTCTATCCCTATGCAGGAAATGCGTCAGCATAAGAATGAGATTTGCCGGGAATTATACGGAACTACTTCAGTGAAAGGACTTGATACCAGGCAACGTATCCGCCTGGCCAAGACTCTGAAATCCAGATATGACAGTTCTGTCAAGCAGATAACCCGACTGACAGGACTGGTATATGATGAAGTCAAAGATTTGATTTAATCTCTTTTGATTAACTTTGCGGTATCATTCAGAGGTATCTTTTATTATGGATTATCAGGACAGGCTTATTGAGCATTTAGTGAGAGTATGTACGTCTGAAGGGTTGCTGAAAGGGACTCTTTTAGATACCCCCGACATTGACGATGCCTGGATGCGATATGCCCCTTCATATTATGCAGATGCTGTCCGCAATTTCAATTCTTACCCGGAATACACCCTGGCCTGCGCTGGATTTCTGGGTATGGCCATAGCCTTCCTGTGGGACAAGGACTGGGAAAAGTATTGCTCGGAGCCCTACTCTTCGTTCCTGGGCACACGGGGTTTTGATGATATGGACGAATATATATCAGGAAAGATTCTCAAGGAAAACCGTTTTTCAAATTCTGCGATGCATACGGTGAGCGAGACAGCGTATTCCTTCCTGATGAATGAGAGACTGGAATCAGGCACAGCTGCGGCATATAAGGCCTTCCTTGCGACAGCCCATGCGGTTTTCAAGGTCGGAGCCGCCATCCAGCTCTGCCATATGGGCTACGACTTTCAAGCAATCAACCCTCAAACCTATTCTTAATCTCTCTCATAATCCACAGTAAATCCTCCCGATATTTCCTCTTCCAGAAATACCCTTCCAATCCTATCAACAGAGTCTTCCCATCATTCCACCGTTTTTCATCTAAAGAAAGACGCAGCCCGACCAACGTAAAATTCGGAAGCCCAGGCAATCGGCCCTGTATGGGCCTGAGTGGCACTTGAGATGGGCTACTGAGGCCAAATTGCCTCGGAAGCTCACTCTATGCCCCCTAGAGGGCATTGTGGGGCATATCCCCTGGGCTTCCGAATTTCACGTTGGCAGGGTAAAAGCATTACTAGAGGAATGACTGAGGCTTTTTATTGGAGGCTTTGCAGTGGATGGCAGGCCAAATATTGTTATGGCTTGACGGGACGGACGGTGACGCCGTTGGGACGGAAACCGTTGGAATATAATGCGTAGCCTAAATCCTTTGAAAAATAAAAGTAATACGGACGGCAGCGGGAATCTGTGGCAATATCTGAAGCCCAGTAGTTCCCGAAAACAGAATTAGCATATCCGTCAGTACCATTGAAACTAGCTCCAGCCGGGAGGAAAATGGAATTACCATTCGAACCGGTTATCTGGTAGCCGTAAACGTCATTGATGGTTTTCTCCTGGAATTCGCAATTATCTATCAGTTCCTGGAATTCTTCAGACGTAGGCATCCTCCAACCGTCTTTAAGGAGAGTGGCAGCCACGTCGTCCTGGCTTTCCAGAACGGTGAGGCCGTCTACCGTACCCCAAGCTGGATCTGTACAGTACTTGGTGAGTTTGGAACCCAATGAACCGTATTTATAGGTACTCCATTCATAAACCTCCTTGGTTTCAACCTCGCCCCAGGCGTAATATCCTCCCGCACCCTCCGGGCTGTTGGCGCCTACGTTGCAGGATGCCCATTTTACAGAGAGACCGAGGTCAACGGCCAAAGGCTTGTCCATACCGGACTGGTTGACTGTTATGACCTTCTTTGCACCTGAATCGGGCGTGATGGTAACAGATCCCTCACGGGACTGGTATGATTCATTCTTTTGCAATTCCAATACAACTATCCCTTTTTCCAGAGACTTTGTGGTAATTCCGACAAGCTTTATCCAGTCCACATCCACTGTGGTCTTGAAATTAGTATTGGACTGTACTTCTACTTCAAGGGCATCCGTATCAGCATTGACGGCAAATTCTTGCTGCGGGATGACAACTCCGTAATTCTGCGGTTGCTTTACCACGACAGTCTGGGTCAGTCCGCCAGCGTTTATGGTAACGGTGGCCGTCCTATCCTCGTAGGTGTCGTTGGGATCACATTGCAAAGTGATTGTAACTGAACCGCTCTCACCTGAAGTAGCGCTCAGGTGTACCCACGAAGCTGCGCTACTTGCAGTCCAGGCCTGATTAGTAGTGAAGGAAATGCTTGAACTGCCGGAATCGGCAGAAACGGGAATCTCCGCAGGAGTGGTGACAGTCAGACTCGGCTCTTTCTGGCAGGCAGAAATAACCATCAATAATGCAGCTGTTGCAATAAAGATCTTTTTCATAACTATGTTAATAAAGCAAATAAAATTGGAGTCCCCACAGGGGGACTCCCGTTATACGTCCGTCTCTGGCTTCCAAAAAAACTATGCCCGACTTGTAACGCAAATTGTTATTCAAATATAGACAATTATTAAATGAAAACAAATTAATATTTAAAAACCTGTATTAAAATTCGATACAGGCATCAAACAAGACTCTGTTATTAAAATGGAAAATGCACAATGTGGATCCCTCCTTACAGCCCTTCATAGCAACTGCTCCACGGAGTCTTGAATCATAAGCCCTTACCGCAAAGAAAATAAAGCCGGCCAAAGCCTTGACTTCTCCATTGAGGATATTTATATATCTGCCGTGAGAATAACCCTTATAACCGGTAATTGCAACGTAATAGTCTTCTATGTTAAATATTGTAATTCCTCTGAATGATTCTGCCAGGATCCTGCTGGTCCTGGGATCTAACTCCTCCCCCTTCGAGGCCTTGTCGATATAGGACAATATGTCCTCGGACCTAACTTGACTTAGAATATTAAATAATGCTTTATGTACTGGCAGAGCGCTGTCCTTGGAATAGTTCTTTGATTCATTATCGCTACTATAACTGTCATACAGTTTTTTGATATCGTATATTGTACTGTTATCTGTAAAGAACTTTCTTAAATAAGGAAGACTATTTTTGTGAAGTGTCTGTTTTACGAGTTCTATCGGCTGAATGTTAATGTTGAGCCCATTATGTTCCACGTAATCCTTAAGGTATTGTGTCACAAAAAAAACTGATCTTCCATAAAGGTCGCAGGTGTACAGCAAGTCATCCCTATTCAGTGAATTAAATCCCCCTGATGATTTATTGCGGCTTTTACTACGATGATAAGACACGCCCTCATCACCTACATATAAGTTATAACAACCTGAATATTCAGGCCTCAGATACAAAGGCGCGTCTGGTTCTATCCACTCCAACTTAGGAGCGGGCGCTTCAGGTTTGTTTCTATATGAAGGGTTCAAAGGAGAGATATGGTGACCACATTCAAATACATTAATAATTCTGGTTAGCAGTTGATAGTGTCTGTTAAAGTCCTTTGCTATTTCATATGAGCGATAACTCTCATCTGAGAAAACGACGCTGATATCTGTAAATTTATCTGCCGGAATAATATTAGGATACCTATCTGACAAAACACAATTGAACTCATTAAAATCATTGATGGCTTTCGCCAGACCCTCAAGAGAAAAAAGTAACCCGACAGTTATCAAATCATATTTCTTTTCAGATCTCACTCCCAAAGCTCTGAGGCTATAATAGCAGTCAAGCAGGCGCTTTGCACATAATCTGTAGGACCCTTTAGTCTCAAAGAAGAATGCTTTGCTTTCATCCGTTATTATATACGGCATCTTTGTTCCATACTTCCATTCAAGCAATTCATCGGCATTTTTGATAAAGTAGCGGCAAATGCCTTCAAGTGCTTCCTTAACGGCTTTATAGTTAGAATTAAAAACCCTTCGAATTTTGGCATTCATCGACTTGAGAGTAACCGATGATTCTAAACCCCGTAATTGCTCAAGACAAATAGGGGCGACTGAATAGCTGACCGGGTAGATAAAGACAGGTTCCATATTTAACTGTTTTAGTATCAAATCATTACTTAGTCCATTAAAGTCCTTTCTGCTCCTGGTGGAACCAGTCTACGGCGAGGGTGCCGCCCTGGG
>JAGCVB010000009.1 GCA_017962585.1 Bacteroidales bacterium | reverse complement strand
GTGGGCTCCGTGCTGAGTTTCCTCCCCATCATCGTCATACTGTTCTTCTTCCTGTCTATGCTGGAAGACAGCGGATATATGGCAAGGGTTGCCTTCGTGACGGACAAGCTGCTGCGAAAGATAGGCCTCTCCGGCCGAAGCATCGTCCCGCTGCTGATAGGCCTGGGCTGCTCCGTGCCGGGAATTATGGCCAGCAGGACGCTGCCGTCAGCGCGCGACCGCAGGATGACCATCCTGCTTACGCCTTTTATGAGCTGCAGCGCCAAGCTGCCCATCTACGCCTTCCTGGCCGCAGCGTTCTTCCCCGGGCACGGAGGCCTGGTGCTAATCTGCCTTTACGCGTTGGGCATTCTAACTGGAATTACTGTGGCGGTAATCAGCAAGAAGATAGGTTATTCCTCCGAGGCGGCTCCGTTTGTGATGGAACTTCCCAATTACCGCCTGCCCAAGGCACGCAACGTGCTGCATCTGCTCTGGGATAAATGCAAGGACTTCCTGCAGAGGGCTTTCACCATAATATTCATAGCCAGCATAGTGATCTGGTTCCTTCAGTCGTTCGACTTCCGATTCAATATGGTGGAGAACGGCGAAGGCAGCATCCTGGCGTGGATAGCCGGAATAATATCGCCGGTATTCAGGCCGATGGGCCTGGGAGACTGGCGGATTGTGACGGCGCTGGTAACAGGGTTCCTGGCCAAGGAGAGCGTGGTGTCCACGATGGAGGTGCTGGGCGTTACGGCCAGCCTGACGGTGGCCACCGCCGTGCCTCTGCTGGTATTTTGCCTGCTATACACCCCCTGCGTGGCGGCCATTGCCTCCGTCAAGAGGGAGCTGGGCGGCAAGTGGGCCTGGTTCGTGGTACTGTTCCAATGCGCGATAGCGTGGGCGATAGCCCTTCTGGCCTACTGGATAACAACGTTGATAATATGAATGCTTCTACTCTCATAGTTATGTTGATAGTAGCACTGGCCGTCCTGGCTGCGGTGATATTCGGCGCCAGGCGCAAGAAGAAAGGCTGCGGGTGCGGCTGCGAAGGCTGCGCCTACAAGGACAATTGCGGCAAATAGCATTTTTTACTAATTTTGTGGCACTATGCAGGCGGCTTTTAACCCAAAGATGAAGATGGCTGCTTTGATAGAATCTGACTGCCACCTTCTTCCAATACTTTCAAGGCTGGGAATGACTTCCAGCTTCGGAGAGCAGACCATAGAGCAGGCCTGCGACCACTACGGGATAGACGCCGCCACTTTCTGCCTCATCTGCAACGTGTATTCGTTGGCGGGGTTCAAGCCTTCCGCCTGGGAGATAGCGCTGGCAAAGCCCGATGACGTGGTCTTCTACCTTCACGCTTCCCACAACTATTACCTGGATTCGGCACTGACCGTGCTGGAGCCGAAGCTGGAAGAACTGCTGAAGGCCTGCACTGCAAAGCAGTCCGCGGCCGTGCGCAAGTTCTTCTGCGAGTACGAGAGCGAGCTGCGTTCGCACTTCAATTTCGAGGAAGAAGAGGTGTTCCCGTATATCAAGAAACTGATTGAAGGCTGTTCTTCATCTGACTTCAACATTGATATGTTCAAGGACAACCACAGTAACGTGGACGAGAAGCTGGGAGACCTCAAGAGCATCATAATGAAGTCCCTCCCGGACAGTTGCGACGGCAATCTGAGGCTGGAAATCCTGGATTTGATATGTCATCTCCAGAGAGACCTAGCACGCCATACCTGCGTGGAGGAAGACGTCCTGATTCCCCTGGTGCGCCGTATGGAGAACCCTGCCCTTTTCCGCAAGACCCTGGCTTTGGAGAAGGAAAAAGAGTCCGAAGTCCGCGAGGAACTCTCCGACAGGGAGAAGGAAATACTGGTCTGCGTGGCCCGCGGAATGCTGAACAAGGAGATTGCCGACCAGAACAACATCTCCATCCACACAGTCATTTCCCACAGGAAGAACATCACCCGCAAGATAGGCATCAAGACCGTTGCCGGTTTAACCGTGTACGCAATCCTCAACGGCCTGATTGACGTAAACACCATAGAATAATGATTCCCGATGTAAAACTGGAGGCCCCGCTGGGGGTGAAGCAGGTGCTGCTGCATACTTGCTGCGCACCCTGCAGCTCCGCCATCGTGGAGTGCCTGGTGCGCAACGGCATCACCCCGGTAATCTTCTATTCAAACGACAACATCTACCCGAAGGAGGAGTTTGACAAGCGGCAGGGCGAGTGCCTGCGATACGCGCGCTCACTGGGACTGGACGTGGTGGAGGATGCCTACGACCACGCGCGTTGGCTGCCGCTGGCCGCAGGGCTTGAGGACGCCCCGGAACGGGGCGCGCGCTGCCTGGAGTGCTTCCGCTACAGGCTGCTGCGCGCCGCCCGCTACGCCGCGGCCCACGGCTTCACCGTGCTCACAACCACCCTGGCTTCGTCCCGATGGAAGGACCTGGAGCAGGTGAACGAAGCCGGCCGCTGGGCCTGCGCGCAGGTAGAAGGCGTCACCTGGTGGGACCGCAACTGGCGCAAGGAAGGCCTGCAGGAACGGCGCAGCGAGATTATCCGCGAACAGAACTTCTACAACCAGACTTGGTGCGGCTGCGAATTCTCTTTACGGAAAACCCGGAAAGACGATATCTAGGATTATTTCTCCCCCAGGAAACTCTTGACGGTTTCTTCAATTTCCGGCCCCCTGAGATCGGTTGCCAGGATTTTTCCGTCAGGACTTATCAGAATGATGTAGGGTATTGACGTCAGGCCATAGGCGTTGATGGCGCTTTTGTCAACTTCGTTGAATACCGTATAGTTTATCTTGAGGTCTTTTACGGCTTCTGCCGTAGCCAGGGGAACGTCAGAAACAGCGACTCCCACTACTTCCAGACCTTTATTCTTGTACGTATTGTAGGTACGGATGATATTCGGAATCTCTTCCCTGCAGGGGCCGCACCAGGAAGCCCAGAAATCTACCAGGACATATTTTCCCTTTCCGATAAAGTTGGACAGTTTATAGTCCTTTCCTTCCCACGTGCCGTCGAAATCGGCGAATACGGAACCTTCTTCAATGGTAACCGGGTTTGCAGCCCTGCTGCTGACGGACAGGGTTATGAGAGCCAGTGACAGGACAACCGCCCTGAACGCTGATATGACAGATACTCTATGTTTCATAGTTGTAAATATAATAATTGATTTTTATGCGTGGCACCTAACCATCTAATTTTCAGCATAATCATTATTTTGATACCCTCCGGAATCGGGGGTATTGACTATGCTGGTTGGCTGATTATCAATATTTTAGGTGCCACGGCCCCATTTCTATAAGATTCCCCTGAGGGCATCAAAGGAGTCCACTACGTAATCAGGATTCTGGGAACGAAGCTGCTCTGCGGAGTGGTTACCGAAGGTGACTCCGCAGATATGGCAGCCGGCGTTCCGCCCCATTTGCAAATCGTAGATGGTGTCACCCACCACCAGGGTATCGTCCCCCTTCACTCCGAACATATCCAGGAGCATCAGCGCCAGGTCCGGGGCAGGTTTGTGGTTGGGAGTGCTTTCCACGCTGGTCATATAGGTAAAGTACTGCGCGATGTCCATCTTCCGAAGGAGATACTCAAGCGTGCGGCGGCTGCGCGACGTTGCGATTCCCAGCAAGTAGCCTTTATCGTACAGGTACTGGAGGGTGTCCTTCACCCCGGGGAAAGCCACGATGTAGTCGAAGGCAATTTCGTCGAAGAGGCGACGGTAGGTGGCCACGGCCTCGTCCAAGCGCGCCTCTTCGATGCGGCAGCCTACGTGCAGGGAGTCGCGCAGCGCCAGGCCTATGCCCTGCCGCATCTGCGCCTCGCCCCCCTGCGGCTTCGGCAGCCCCATCTCCAGCAGCATCGCCTCCTCCGTCCGCAGGATGCCCTCCGCCGTATCCGCCAGCGTCCCGTCGAAGTCAAATATCACGCACTTTATCATATCTCCCAAAGCATTGTCAACTGAAGATGATTTCGATCTGTGCGGTCTCGTTGGCCTTGATCGTGTACTGGACGTGGTCGCCGTCCTTGCGCAGCACCTTGCCATTCACACGGATGCGGCAGCCTTCCCGGCGGTTGCGGAGCGTCAGGGTCTGGTCCTGATTGGATGTGATGGAGGCACGGATACCCTTCTCGTCCCATTCCATATGATTAAGTTTGGCGAAAGTATACAGCCAAACACCGTCAATGGAGCCGTGCATCAAGTTGGCGGGCATCACCGGCAGGAATTCCACTGTGCCGGGCTCGCTGAAGACGCACATCTCCACCAGGAACGACGGGACAGCGCCCGTCAGATCCGGGAACACGCCCCTATAGGGGAAGTGGCTGGTCTGAAGCGTGCGGCGGACGAATCCGTGGTTGAGCAACTGGCTCAGGTTCTGCTCGGCTTCTTCCATATCCTTCAGGCGGATGGCCGTGAAGGCACGGTGGATGATGCCGTGGGCGGAGTCGTCCTGCTGCGCGCGCTTGCGGTTGGAAATTATGATGGCTTCCGTCAGCGCGGGATCCTTTTCGGGAGTAACCGCGCGGCCGGGCCAAACGTCATAATGGTGGGATACGTGGCGGTGGTTGTAGTTCTCCTCGATAGTCGGCCAGGCCCATTCCTTGAGGCCGCCGTCCAAGTCCAAGAGATAGGTAGGAAGAGATGCGAGCTGGGCCTCCCAGTGGGGGATGTTCTCCTCCTCGATGCCCAGGGTCTTGCAGCCATCGATCAGGTTCATCAGGACCTCGCGGCAGATGGCGATGTCCATGACGGAGTTGATCCTCGTGGGATTGATGTCTCTGCTGGTGACCGTCTCATAGCCGGGATTCGGGGTCGGGTTCTCCGGAGAGAAGGACGGATAGAAAATGACCTTGCCGTCCGGGCCCTGGTCGCACGCGTAATCCTCGTAGAACAGGGCCATTTCCTTGTAGGCCGGGATCAGGCGGGTCCGCAGGAATTCCTTGTCTCCTGTGACGAGGTAGTAGCCCCATAACTCGTTGTAGACCCAACCCAGGCAGCCCGTCCAGGCGTAATGCGGATAGGTGCGGGAGAAATGATAGTACAGGCCGGAATCCGGGTCGCAGTGGACGCTGGCCAGCAGGCCGCGGGCGCCATAGAGCAACTTCGCGTTGGTGCGGAAGTCATCGAACTTTGTCTCGTAATACTTGAAATACGCGTCCATCTCGTCGAAGAGCCCCGTGTTGTTTCCCGCGCAGACCTGCAGGTTCGTGTTGATGTTGTGCTGGCCCGTCAAAGGAGGATACTTGCCCGTCTCGTAGATCTGGAAGAAGCGGCCCATATCATAGAGCTTCTCCAGCAGGGCGGGATCCAGCTCGTTCTTGCTGTGGGCGCGACGGAGCAGTTCCTCGCCGGAAAGCAGCCTGTCTTCGTCGGGGCTCAGATGGATCCGGGAACGGTCCATCCGCTCGCCGATGTACTTTTCGTTCCCCTTGAGCAGCTGGTCGAAATCGACCTTCATGGCCAGCAGTCCGTCACGGACGGGCTTGGCGCAATCAAAGGTGAAGTCGCTTTCGAACCGCGCGATCTTCGCGACGATCATCAGGCCGTCCGCGCCGGAAATGCGCATGCCTTTTTCGGTCTTTTTCATGGAGCCGCCTTTGGGCAGGAAGCGGATGACCACGGCGAAGCCCTTGTGGCCGAAGTCCGGATTGTAAGCGCAGGCCAGCGTAATCACGCCGTCCTCGATAGTCAGCTCATGGGTGCTGTCAGCCAATCTGGGCAGCTGCATCTCCACGTCCAGGTCCAGCTGTCCCTTCGGCGCAGTGAAGCGGTTCACGGTGACGTCCCCGTCATAAGCGCAGAAGCATTCGTTCCGGAAAGAACCGCGCGCATCCGTCCACATGGCGGTGATCATGCCGTTCTGCAAGTCCAGGAAGCGCAAATAGTCCCGGGTATCGGGCTGCTCCGGCCGACGGAAGGAGAGCGTGAAGGCGGTGTGCCTACGCGGCCCGCCGACGGGGTACAGAATCCGGTTGTCGAAATCCATGTACTTCTCGAAGCCGGCCTTTTTCTGGGCCTCGTCCACCAGGGCGTTCGCCTCATTCGGCTTGCCCTCCAGGAGCAGTTGGCGGATGCGGGGCAGGTAGGGGCGCATGTCCGGAGGCAGCGGGGTTTCCGCCCATTTCGGCTCAAAGAGCAGCTCATGGGTATAGGACATCACGTCGTTATAGGGCTGGCCGGAAGCCTGGATGCGCAGGGAACCGCTGCCGGTGATGAAATAGTCCGAAGGTTCTTCCGCGGGGGAGATGGAGCAGATATTGTGCTTCGGCAGGATGGTGGCGCGCTTCTCTACCGGAATATAGGGGATGGTATACTCGAGCTTTTTGGTATCTATCTGAGCATAACTCCCGTCGGGGTTGTCCATCTTCTGGTTGACGGAGTTCCCAACCTTAGCGCCGGCAGTCCCCACCGCAAGGCACAGAAATGCGAAGAAAGCAATGATCCTTTTCATGGCTAGTATATTGGTTGTGTAAAAATACAAATTATACTATTAAAAATGAACATACATCCTGGACAGATAGTCCTCCGCGTCGC
>JAGCVB010000085.1 GCA_017962585.1 Bacteroidales bacterium | reverse complement strand
GGGACATTCCGTACAGGAACATTCCCAGAGAGCCCAATAGTGTAAGTATCTGTAAAAATAAGGTCATTAACCTGAAGAGCAATATTCTCACAAATTTAGTAAAAATATGTTAGTTTTGTAATATGGATATGCGTAAGCTGATATTTGCCGCCACGCTTTTCTTGAGCTGCCTTTCTGCAAGGGGGCAGTTCTATTCCTACGGGGACGATCCGGGCGGCACCAGGTGGTCTCAGTTGAGCACCCGGTCTTACCGCATAGTCTATCCCCGAGGCCTGGATTCCCTGGCCCGGCAGTACGCCCTGTCCCTTGAAAAGTATTACGACGCCGTAGGCGGGAGCATAGGATTCACCCCCAACCAGTCCTACAGGAGCAAGATGCCCGTGATACTGCATCCTTTCAGCTCAACCGCAAACGGCATGACAGTCTGGACGCCCCGAAGGATAGAACTGCACACCGTGCAGGACCCGTACAGTCCCTCCGGAATGCCGTGGATCACCGAATTGGCAATACACGAGACCAGGCATGCCTCACAGCTTCAATACGCCAATTCCGGTCCCTACCGCTTCTTCAACATCCTTCTGGGTCAGTTATGGCCCGGCGCGATGGCCGCCGTCTATGGCAACCAACCCCTGTTCGAAGGCGACGCCGTAGTGGCGGAGACTGCCCTGACAAAGTCCGGGCGCGGCCGCTCCGCCGACTTCCTCCAGTATTTCTACTATGCCCTTGACAACGGCGACTACAGGGACTGGTACAAGTGGCAGTACGGATCTCTCAAGGATTATACTCCTTCATACTACACGCTGGGCTATGTCACAGTTGCAGGAATACGCACGAAGTATGACGACCCTCTTTTCACACAACGATTCTATTCCAACATATTCCGGCACAAACTGTGGCCGTTACCGTTCTTCAATTTCCAGTATACTGTAAAAGAGGCTTCAGGAATGAAGCTGAAGGACAGTTTCAGGGACATCCAGGACTATTTCCTGGAAGACTGGAGGCGGCAGGCAGACCTGCGCGGGCCTTTCTTGAAAGGGGAGCAGATAACCCCCGACGCGCGCCGCTTCCGCCAGTACAGGGGGATGACGGCCGCCGGCGACAGGCTGTTTGCCATCAGAAATGGAATTGACAAGAACTACCAGCTGGTGGATGTGGAGACGGACAAGCCACTGCGCTACTTCTCTTCTGCCACCAGCGCCCTCAGATGGTCTGAACCCCTTGGAAAACTGTTCTGGAGCGAAACCGTCCCCGACATAAGGTGGTCCCTAAAGGAGAGTTCCCTCATAATGACATACGACCCCGAATCGGGAAAATCCGGCCAACTTACCAGCAGCGGACGCTACTACAATCCCGTTCCGGCCCCTGCCGACAGGCGCATAGCCGTAACATCATATCCTACTGAAGGAGGTTCCCAGGCAGTCATCCTGGACGGAAAGGACGGTGCCGTACTGCAGATTTTCCAGGCTCCCGATTCTCTTCAGATACTGGAAAGCGCCTGGATCGGGAACGAACTGGTAGTAAGCGGACTCTCGGAGGCAGGAACCGGCCTGTACTACGCCAACAGAAGGTTCTCAACGCTGCTGGCGCCCCTTCCGGTAAAGATATCCCGTCTGTCCTCACGCGGCAGTGAAATCCTCTTCACCAGCGACCGCAACTCCGTAAACGAACTCTACAGCCTGGACACCGGCACCCTCGCCCTCACCAGACTGTCTTCCAACCGTTACGGGGCCGACGAGTTCGTGTTCAAGGACAGGTTTCTATACTATTCCACGTACAATGGCAACGGCAGGTCCGTCTTCCGCACGGAAGTGGAAGAACTGCCCCGAATCCCTGTTGACAAAGGGGAATACTACCACTACGCCATCGCAGACAAGTTGTCACGGCAGGAAGCCGAACTGGGCTCCGCACCTTCCAATTCAAACCCTGAACTGTCTGAACCGTCCAAGTACTCCAAGGCCGCCCACCTGGTAAACATCCACGGATGGGCTCCCCTATACATAGATTACAACTCCATAAGCGCCATAAGTTCGGACATTTTCTCGTACGTGGCCTTCCCCGGAGCAATGGCATTCTTTCAGAACGACCTCGGGACCGCATCTGGCTATGCCGCCTATTCCTACTCCAAAGGAACTGACGGCAAGCACCATCATTCCGGACACCTGAACCTGAAATACACCGGCTTTTATCCAGTCATCGAGGGAACCCTGCATTTCAACAGCACCAACAGGTATTTGTATCAGCTTACCCAGAACACCTACCGCCGCTCACGCGTGGTCAGGTTCAGCCAGCAGGTGAGTTCAGAGCCTCAACTGTCAGGCAACCTGAAGGTTTACGTGCCTTTGAGGTTCAGCCGCGGGGGCTGGAATCTGGGCTTCATCCCGCAAGTCAGGTACACTTACTCCAACAACATTTATGACACTGGACGCGCATCCTTCATAGCTCCTCAGGGAGCCGATTCTTCAGACATCCTGGTCTTCGAAGGGAAGGAAGAAGCCGGATCGTTCTACTACCACAGGCTGGACGCATCCCTAAGGGGATATTACATTCTTAACCAGTACCACAGTTCCGTATATCCCAAACTGGGAATAGGAGCCGAAATCGGAGGCTCAACCAGGATAGGCCTGTCCGAACTGTACAGCCCCAATGTCTACGCAATGGTATACGGCTACCTTCCGGGGCTTGTCCCGGAGCAGGGTCTGAGAGTGAGCGTCCTGGCCCAGAAACACATTGAAAGCGGATATCTGTTCAGCGAGAACGCCGTCAATTGCCTGCCCAGGGGGTTCAATTCAGATCCTGGTTTCTCCAGGCTGTTTGCAAAATACAGCAACCAGGTGTCAGTATCGGCAGACTACGGCATTGCCTTCGCCCCGGTGGACTGGTCTTTCCTGAGTCCCCTGGCATACGTCCGCAACTTCCTGCTGACTCCTAATCTTGACTTCAGCCTGTACTCCAATCCCGGAGACAGGATGATTCTCTGCAGCGCCGGAACGGAGTTCAGCGCCGTGCTCGGCAACTTCCTCTGGCTGCCTTACCAGACCAGGATAGGCGTCAGATATTCATATAATTTCGGACCTTCGTTCCCGAAGGTATCATCAGATTATTCCATTGGGAAGCATTGCTTCCAGATGGTTTTCAACATAGATATGCTGTAATGGACAACAAAGCCACATACACCTGCCCGGTCTGCGGCGCAAGCAATACCGTAGAGATCCATCCCCTTATCAACGTATCGGCAGATCCCGAACTCAAGGCAAAGGTGATGGACGGATCCCTGTTCGTGTGGGAATGTACCTCCTGCGGCAGGATGAACCTTGCCCGGTACACCACCCTGTACCACGACCCCGACCAGAAACTGCTCATCCTGCTTTCCGACGGAAATCCCGATAACGAACAGGCTCTTGTAAAGGCGTTTTCAGACGCAGGGGAGACCGACGGATACACCGCCCGCCTGGTCAGCGAGACCGGCGCCCTGATAGAGAAATTGAAAATATTCGAAGCCGGCCTGGACGACAGGGTGATGGAGATGTGCAAGTATGTCACCTGTATGGAGATGGGTTCTGAACAGGCCTTCAAGTTCTTCCGCCTGGACGGTGCCGACGGGGACATCACTCTCACCTACCCGCGCTCCGGGCAGATGGAAATGGTGAACATAGGCTTCAATGTCTATTCCGACTGCGAGCGCATATTACGCCGAAACCCCCAGATGACTGAGGGTTCGTCGGGTCTTGTAAGGATAGACCAGGATTGGGTGAAAAGTTTCTTCAGATAGGCGGCTACAACTTGCGGGCTCCGTCTGAACTCACCACTTCGTAAATCTTGGGCGCGTGCCCGAATCTCTTGGTGAACAGGTCTATGGCAGTCTTGAGGAACTGGTCGTAGAGTTCTTCTTTCACCAGGTTTATGGTGCAGCCTCCGAAGCCTCCTCCCATAACCCTTGAGCCGGTGACGTCGCACTTGCGTGCCACGCGGTTGAGGAAATCCAACTCTTCGCAGCTTACCTCGTAGAACCTGCTGAGGGAGAAATGCGTCTGGTACATCAGCTCTCCCACTGTTTCGAAGTCCTTCCTCTCAAGGGCGTCGCACAGGTCGAGCACCCTCTGCACCTCGCCTATCACGTGGATGGCGCGCAGGTAGTCTTCCTCCGCAATCTCGGCCTTGACTTCTTCCAGCCAGATGCGCTTGGCGTCGCTCAGCGTCTCGGTGTCGGGATGCCTCTGCTGAATTGCCTCCAGGGCCTTCTCGCAGGATTCGCGACGCTTGTTGTAGGCCGACGAGGCCAGCTCGTGCTTCACGCAGGTGTCCAGCAGCACCAGCTTGTAGCCCTCGCAGGAGAAGGGGAAATACTGATACTCCAGGGTCTTGCAGTTGAGCCTTATCAGGTATCCGGCCTTGCCGAAGCAGGACGCGAACTGGTCCATTATTCCGCATTTTACGCCGCAGTAGTTGTGCTCCGTTGCCTGGCCAATCTTGGCCAGCTGGAACAGGTCGAATCCGTTGCCGTATATCTGGTTGAGGGCGTAGGCGAAGGTGCTTTCAAGCGCCGCGGACGAGGATAGACCCGCGCCCAGCGGGATGTTCCCGCAGAAGACGGCGCTGAACCCCTCCACTTTGCCTCCGCGCTTGAGCGTCTCCCTGCAGACTCCGAATATGTACTTTGCCCATTGCTGCGCGGGAGCGTCTTTCTCTTCCAGGCCGAATTCGGCATATTCGTTATAGTCTATGGAGAAGACCTTGACCTTGTCGGTGCCGTTGGGGGCTATTCCCGCCATTATGCACTTGTCAATGGCGCCGGGGAGCACGTATCCGCCGTTGTAGTCAGTATGCTCCCCTATGAGGTTGATCCTTCCGGAGGAGGCGTAGACGTCGCACTCCTTGCCGAACAGCACCTTGAATTTTTCTCTAATGCTATTATCCATCAGTCTGCGAAGTATTTGGTTACAGGTTTAAGGTAGAATGTGAACTCATATGCAGTGAACGGAACCTGATATTCGGGCCTCGGCAGGGTTCCCCAGCTGTGGACTCCTCCCACTCCCATCTGGATCTTGTCTATGGTTACGTCCACCAAAGACGACTTGGGCACCGAGGAGGTGTGTCCGTTGGCCTTGGCCGCACCTTCGTCCAGGGACTCCTGGGAATAATGCAGGGCGGACATCTCGAATCCTGCCTCGGAACTGAAGCGCAGGCCCCTGCCGCTGTT
>JAGCVB010000001.1 GCA_017962585.1 Bacteroidales bacterium | reverse complement strand
CCACGTAGGATTGGATCCAAGGGCCCTCCGTTAGAGGGGGTTACTATGGAAACCTTCCGCTTCGCTCCATCCTGTCTGGCGCAGCGCCAGCCACCCGTTCACGAGGCCACGGGCGGCCACGGGTTTGAAGGAACAATCTCCCTGCCGTCGTCCTCTATCCGTCTGTGTTTCGCTGTCATCCTCGCACGGAATTGGGCTTCCTGGTGCTCGCATCGCCAAAATCCCCCCTCCGCGCACGGAATTGGCCTCCCTGGTGCTCGCATCGCCCAAATCGCCCCTCCGCGCACGGAATTGGCCTCCCTGGTGCTCGCATCGCCCAAATCCCCCCTCCGCGCACGTAATTGGCCTCCCTAGTGCTCGCTCGGAGGGTACTAGTTCGCGGCAAATAGAGGCATTTCGCCACAAGTTTCTTTTTCTAAAAGAATTTAAGTTGAGAACCGTCTATTTTGAAAGCAAAAAATGTTTTACAAAGAGACCCCGTCGGAAACCAATTTCAGAAATGCCACATCGTTTTATCACCTTTACTCCAGCCCGCTTGAAGCCGACTTGCTGTACCGTGACGATGCCGAATTCATAGTCATTCTCAACATCATCGCTCTGGTGCAGATGCTTACTCACTGTAGGATCCTTGCCTTTGCAGTGATGTCAAACCATCTTCATTTTATTCTTGAAGGGACTAAAGAAGAGTGTTTGTATTTCTTTGAATCGCTTCTTGAGAAATTGGACAATTATTATCAGCATCACGGTCGGGCCGGATTGACAGATTCAATGAAGCCGGGCTGTAATCCCATAAACTCACTTGAACAATTGCGTAATGAGATTGCCTATGTTATAAGAAATCCTTTCGTGGTAAGGAATGATGTCAATCTTTTTGCCTGTCCTATGACAAGCGGCTACCTGTATTTCAATCCTATGCTGAAGAAAGAAGGTGCTCCGGCCGATACATTGAAAGGTAGGGCGTTACGTGATTTTACACGTACTAGGAAAGAAATAAAGATGAACGGAGATGTCTATGTTCTGGACGGAATGGCCCAGGCGTGGAGTTTCGTAGATTACGAACGTGCAATGTCTTTTTACGATGACGCCCGCCAGTTCATTATGCTGACGCTCAAGAATGTAGAGGCACAGGTAGAAGTGGCTCTCCGTTATAATGAGAAGGTCCTCCTAAACGATCAGGAACTGTTCTCCGTGACAATGAAGATGGTTCGAGAACAATTTGGTTGTGAAAAACTGTCGGAACTGAACCGGCAGCAGAAAAGTACATTGGCGGTGGCGTTGAAGAACCGATATCAAATATCAAACTCCCAGATTGCCCGAGTTTGCAGACTATCCTTGAATGAAGTTAATGCCCTATTCCCGTTAGCCACCAAATTAAAATGAGCGATGCGCGCACGGATTTGGGCTCCCTGGTGCGCGCATCGCCGAAATCGCCCGTCCGCGCACGGATTTGGTCTCCCTGGTGCGCGCATCGCCGGAATCGCCCGTCCGCGCACGGATTTGGGCTCCCTGGTGCGCGCATCGCCGGAATCGCCCGTTCGCGCACGGATTTGGGGTTCCTGGTGCGCGCATAGCCGAAATCGCTCATTCGCGCACGGATTTGGGTTCCCTGGTGCGCGCATAGCCGAAATCGCCCGTCCGCGCACGGATTTGGCCTTCCTGGTGCGCGCATCGCTCATTCTAATCATTATTAACCCAGGTGGCGGAAGACTAGCCAGTCGGGGGCGTGTGGCCTCTAACCCAGGTGGCGGAAGATGAGCCAGTCGGGGGCGTGTGGCATCTAACCCAGGTGGCGGAAGATGAGCCAGTCGGGGGCGTGGTAGGTGAGGTAGCCGATGACGAAAATTATGAGAATTGTGAGGACAATCCAGAGAGGCCAGTTGTCCTGGACGAAACGGTTATTACTCCAGCGCTTGGCCAGCAGCACGGCCCCAACCATGGCGGCAATGTAGATTATGATGTCCAAGAAGAGCAGCTCGTGCCTGACGAAGACCCAGTATGCGAAGAACGCCGCAACTATCATAGGCATTACTGCCAGGCCTCCCAGCAGGGGCGCTCCGATCTGGCGTATGTCACGTCTGGTGATGACCAGATAGATGCCTAGCAGCAGCATAGGGTAGAAAACCATCTTCATATGAGCCATCACGCTTTCCGTGACGGGGAATATGTAGCCCCAGAAATGGTTGAAAAAAGGTGCGTGGTGTACAAAGTGCATACCCGTCCCGAAGAGGATGAGTATGACTGTGGCAATTATGGTCTCTTTCCTGGACACTGGTGTGGAGTGTGTTCTATTCGTTGAAGTAGGAGCCGGGGAGGGGATGGCAGTTGTAGCCGGAGGCCATGGATTCGCCGTAGGCGCCGGCGCTGCGGATTGCTATGAAGTCTCCGCGGCGGCATTTGTCAAGGGACACGCCCTTTGCGAATACGTCCGAACTCTCACAAACGGGACCTACCACGTCGTAGATCTCTTCCGGTTCGTCAGAGGAAATGTTCTCCACCCTGTGATACGCCTTGTAGAGGGCGGGACGGATGAGTTCTGTCATACTGCCGTCTATTATGGCGAACTGGCGGGAGATGCCTTCCTTTACGTACAGGACCCTTGAAATGAGGGAGCCGCACGGAGCCACTATGGCTCTGCCCAGCTCGAAATGCACCAGCTGTCCCGGAGTGGTTTTGAGGAAGCGCTTGAAGGTGTCGAAGTAGGCCTTGAAGTCTGCAATGTCCAAGTGGTTGGGATGGTGGTAGTCGATACCCAGGCCTCCTCCAAGGTTGATGTCACCAGGTGCAACGCCAGCCTTTGCGAGACTCTCAGACACATAGTTGGCGCGGTTGCAAAGAGCCGCAAAATCCTCCATATCAAGGATTTGTGAACCTATATGGTAGTGCACGCCCAGGAACTTGACGTTCTGTAACTTTAGCGTCAGTTCCAGCACGCTTGGCAGCTGTTCGTAGTTGATGCCGAATTTGTTCTCCGCCAGACCGGTGGTGATGTTGGCGTGGGTGTGCGCGCCTATGTCAGGATTTACTCTGAGGCTGACGGGAGCCACGATGCCTTTCTTGCCGGCGAGTTCGTCAATCACCTCCAGCTCCGCGGCGGATTCCACGTTGAAGCGCGCGATTCCGGCGTCAAGGCCCAGGTTTATCTCCTCGTCGCTCTTGCCCACTCCGGCAAAGACTATCTTGGACGGCTTGAATCCGGCGTCAAGAGCGGCGCGTATTTCGCCGCCGCTCACGCAATCGGCGCCGAAGCCGTAGGAGGCTATCGTGCGCAGTATGCGAGGGTTGCTGTTGGCCTTGACCGCATAGTGCAGGCGATACTCCGGATTCTCCCTGAATATGTCGCGGACAGTATCCAGGGTGCGTCGCAGAAGGGCCAGGTCGTAGTAATAGAACGGCGTGCGGATGCCCTCAAACTCTTTTATTGGGAAATTACCTTTAAGCATTGTCGAACAGGCATTTGCTGAGTGACTGAAGTGCGCGTTTCTTGTCTTCTTCCTTTACCAGGAAAGAAATGTTGTAGTTGCTTCCGCCGAAGGATACCATCCTGACGGGGATGTCTTTCATTGCGTCCATGGCCTTGCTCTCGAATCCGAGGTTGCTCCAGTCCATGTCACCTACCACGCAGATGATGCACATATCCAGGTCTACGGTTACGGAACCGTATTTCTTGAGGTCGTGGATAATCTCGTTGAGGTGCTTGGTGTTGTCTATGGTCACGGAAACGCCCACCTCGGAGGTGGCGATCATATCTATGGAAGTCTGGTAACTCTCGAAAATCTCGAACACCTTGCGCAGGAAACCGTACGCCAGGAGCATCCTTGAAGACTTGATCTTGATGGCGGCGATGTTGTCCTTGGCGGCAACGGCCTTGATGGATCCTCTTTCAGAGAAATTGTCTATCAGGGTGCCGGGAGCATCGGGTTGCATAGTATTGAGCAGGCGGACGGGGATGTTGGCGTACTTGGCCGGCTGGATGCAGGTAGGGTGGAGGATCTTGGCACCGAAGTATGCCAGCTCGGCGGCCTCCTCGAAGTTGAGGTGGCGTACCGCGGAGGTGTTGTCCACCACTCGAGGGTCGTTGTTGTGCATACCGTCGATGTCGGTCCAAATCTGGATTTCCTCAGCATCTACGGCTGCGCCAATGAGGGAGGCGGAATAGTCGGAGCCTCCGCGCTGGAGGTTGTCTATCTCGTCCTTTATGTTGGTGCAGATGAAGCCCTGGGTTATGTACAGGTCTGCATTGTCGTTCTTCTTGAGGATCTCGGCCAGCTTGATGCGGATATAGTCCTGGTCAGGCTCGCCGTTTATGTCCAGCTTCATAAATTCCAGGGCGGGGAGCAGCACTGAGTTGACGCCGCACTCCTGCAGGTAGCTGTTCATCATATAGGTGGACATAAGCTCTCCCTGGGCCAGTATGGTTTTTTCCTCGGTGGAAGAGAAGTACTCGCGGGTGAAGCTGTTGATGTATGAGAATATCCCTTCCAGGTAGCTCCAGACTTTCTTCTTGGTCTCCTGGGTGCTGTAGAGGGCGTCCACGGTGGAGCGGTACTTGGCCTTGAGGGTGTTGAGGGTGTCCTTGAAACCTTCCGTGTTGCGGTTGTACAGGTAGCCGGAAATCTCCACCAGGGTGTTGGTGGTGCCGGACATTGCCGACAGCACTACTATGTTCTTGCCGGCGTCTTTCACCAGGCCGGCGACTGACTGAATCCTTTGCGCGGAACCGACAGAAGTTCCGCCGAATTTCATAACCTTCATATTGTCAGGATATTCTGTTGTTTACTTATGGTCTTGTTCGAATTCTGCCATACGCTGGTCCAGAACGTCGTAAAGTTCTTCGCGCATACGGCTTACACAGGCGCGCACGCCCTGCTGGTGGCTGCCGGTGGTGGAAAGGGAGATGCTGCTGACTCCGTAGTACATCAGTTCCAGCAACAGTTGCTCGCCGCTCATTCCCTTGTAGCCAAGGGTGAAGAAGAAGCCGTCGCCCACGGGCATAGTGACGTCATAATCGTATACCACGTCAAAGCCGTGGCGGCAGAAGATTTCCTTCATCCTGTTGGCGCGGGTCTCGTATTCGCGGATGTCCTCCACAAAGTCTATGACTCCGTCGCAGGCCAGTTCAAGCATACGGGCGTAACCGTACTGAGTGGTTGCAGTGCAACCGCTGGTAATCATATAAAGAATTGATGCAGTGAGAGTTACACCGAATACGCCGGCGTCTTTGTAACGCTCGGACAGGGCTGGATACTGTTTCTCGTAAAGCTTGTCGGAGATGCAGCAGAGGGCTATTCTCTGGCCGGCGTAACTGAATATCTTGGATGCCGACAGCATAAGGATGTAGTTGTCGGTGTACCTTGCCACGGTGGGGAGGTATGGAGCCTGGAAAGGCTTGGACAGGTTGCGGCGGAAGTCCATGCAGAAGTATGCGAGGTCTTCCAACACTATTACGTCGTGCTTGGTGGCAAGCCTTCCTATCACCTCGAGTTCCTCTTCTTCGAGGCAGATCCAGGCGGGGTTGTTGGGGTTGGAATAGACGATGGCGGCGATGTCGCCTTTAGCGAATTCAGCCTCCAGAACCGGCTCCAGCGCCTTGGCGCCGCGGCAGGGATATATGTCGAACTCCCTCCACTGTATGCCCAGCACTCTGAGCTGGGATTTCTGGATGGGGAAGCCGGGATCTATGAACAGGATCTTGTCCTTGCCGGGGATGCGCTGGGTGCAGGCTATGAACGAACCGAACGATGCCGCTACGGAGCCTGTGGTGGGGACGCAGGAACGGGGGGATACGTCCACGTTTATGAAGGCCTTGATGAAACGGGAGGCGGCGTCCTTGAGTTCAGGGACTCCGGCGGCGGCGGGATACTGGGATCCTATGCCGCTGTCAAGGGCGGCTTTTTCCGCTTCTATTCCGTATTTGTTCATCGGAAGGCCCGGGGAGCCCTGGTCCATTCTGATAAATGGGATTCCCGTTGTCTGCTCCAGGTACTGGGCAACCAGAAGCACCTCTCCGATGGTTGCGTTGGAAAGGTCTTTCACGTTCTTCTCCCTGCAGGCCTGGGCTACTAATTCTTCACTGAAAATTTTCATCTCTTAATACACTACTTGGCAGTTGATTTTAACCAAATTGCAAAATAGTCATTTTATGCCTTAATACAATGTTTTCTGCCGGAAAATGACTACATTTAAGGCTTAGAAACTATTTATAGAAGGCTATATGAGAATTTCCCAGATGCTCTCGGAGGCGTCAAAGCCGTATCCGTCGCTGGAGATTGTGCCGCCGCTCAAGGGCGTCACAAAAAAACAGTTGCTGGATTCCATTCGGCCGTTTATGGAGTTCAATCCGCCGTTCGTCAACGTTACCACTCACAGGGACGAATTCGAATTCATCCCCCAGGCTGACGGTTCCTTCAGGCGCGCCCTGGTGCGCAAGAGGGTGAGCGAGACTGCGGTGTGCGCCGCAATCCAGAGCGAGTTCCAGATAGAGGTGGTGCCGCACGTGATATGCGGCGGGGCAAGCCGCGAGCTCATAGAAAGCCAGCTGCACGACTTCCAGTTCCTGGGGGTGGAGAACCTCCTTGCCCTTAGGGGAGACTGCATAACGGGGGAGAAGCGCTTTGTGCCCGATCCGGACGGATATACCTATGCTTCCCAGTTGGTAGAGGCAATCGCTCAGTTCTCCAAAGCGCGCGGATATTCTTTCTGCGTGGGAGTAGGCGCATATCCCGAGAAGCATTTCGAGGCGCCTAACCTGGTTACAGACATAGAAAACCTGAAGAAGAAAGTGGACGCCGGGGCGGACTACATTGTCACCCAGATGTTCTTCGACAACAATTCCTTCTACAGGTTCAGGGACAAGTGCATGGCGGCTGGGATAACGGTGCCTATAATACCGGGCCTGAAGCCTCTGTCAACCGCCAGGCAGTTGGAACTGCTGCCGGAGGCGTTCTCCATAGACATACCTCTTGAATTGACAAACGAGATAAGAGCGCACGCTGCAGACAAAGAGGCCTGCTACCAGATAGGAAAGGAGTGGTGCTCCGCCCAGTGCAAGGACCTTCTTGCCCACGGGTGCAAGACAGTTCACTTCTACACAATGGGAAAGGTTGACAACATTGTAGATATTCTGAGAGACAATTTCTAGGGCCTATGTCTTTTGCCGAGGATCTGAAGAACAGGATACTGATACTGGATGGTGCAATGGGCACTATGATCCAGCGGCATTTCATTGGCGACAACGAGACCCTTAACTTGGACAATCCTGATCTGATCCGCTCCATTCATCAGGAATTCATCGAGGCAGGGGCCGATATAATAGAGACCAACAGTTTCGGGGCCAACCGCATAAGCCAGCAGGAGTACGGCAGGGCGGGGCAGGCCGCCGAAATGGCGTACTGCGCGGCGCGCATAGCGCGCCAGGCTGCGGATGCAGCCTCCCGCCCCGTGTACGTGGCGGGCAGCGTGGGCCCTACCGGGCAGTCGCTGACCCTTCCTTCGGACGCATCTGACCTGACATTCCGCAAGTATTCCTTCGACGATATAGTGGAGGTATACACGGAGCAGATTTCTGCCCTGCAGAGGGGTGGAGTGGACATTATCCAGTTGGAAACCTGCTTCGACGCCCTGGTCACCAAGGCTGCCATCTACGCGATGGAGCAGATGGGATGCAACCTTCCGGTAATCATCTCCGCCACGGTCAGCGACCGGAGCGGCAGAACCCTTACAGGACAGACTTTGGAGGCATTCTACACCTCTGTGAAGCATTGCCCCAACCTGGTTGCATTCGGAATCAATTGCGCCCTGGGAGCAGCCCAGATGAAAGATCTGGCAACAGAAATCTCGGCATTCTCATCCCATCCCCTGATATTCTATCCCAACGCCGGAATCCCGGACGAAACCGGCAGTTACAACGATACCCCGGAAGCGATGGCTTCCGTGATGGCTGAACTGGGCAAGGCCGGCCTGCTGAACATAGCGGGAGGCTGCTGCGGCACCACGCCGGCGCATATCGCCGCCGTGGCAGCTGCGCTGCAAGGCTGCGCTCCGCGCACTTCAGACCCCCGGTCTGTGCCGGGGGTGACGTATGGTAATGCCGTGCATAACGAGTGTCCCATTCCTGCAGTCAGCGGCCTTGAAACCGTCAAGATAGACCGCACCCGCAACTTCACCAACATAGGCGAGCGCACCAACGTGGCAGGCTCCCGCAAGTTCGCCCGTCTGATCTCCGAAGGGAAGTATCAGGAAGCCCTTCAGGTGGCGTCCGACCAGGTGGACGGCGGCGCTGTGGTAATAGACATCAACATGGACGATGCCATGCTTGATTCCGAGGCTCAGATGCGCACATTCCTGCGCTACATTGCCTCAGAACCGTCTGTGGGCCGCGCAGCCATAATGATAGATTCGTCCCATTTCCAGACAATCGAAACAGCCCTCAAGAATGTCCAGGGCCGCAGCATAGTCAATTCCATCTCCCTGAAAGACGGTCAGGAAGAATTCCTGCGTCGGGCCCGCTTCATAAACCGTATGGGCGCCGCGATGGTGGTGATGGCCTTTGACGAACAGGGCCAGGCCGAGACATTCGACCGCAAAATTGAAATCTGCAAGCGCAGTTATGACCTGTTGACTTCGGCAGGTATCCCGGCGCAGGACATAATATTCGACCCCAACATCCTTTCCATAGGAACCGGCATTGCGTCCCATTCCCGCTTCGGCGTGGATTACATAGAGGCCGTACGCTGGATAAAGAACAACCTTCCCGGCGCGCTCACATCCGGAGGAGTCTCCAACCTGTCATTCGCCTTCCGCGGCAAGAACTCCGTGAGGGAGGCTATGCATTCCGCCTTCCTCTACCACGCGATAGAGGCCGGCCTGGATATGGCCATCGTGAACCCCCAGATGCTGCAGGTATATGACCAGATAGACCCGGCTATGCTGAAGGCTGTTGAGGACCTGATCTTCGACAGGGATCCGGGGGCTACCGAGCGTATGATAGTCTATGCCCAAACATTGGAACAGAGTTCCGACGTTCCTGCTGAAACTACTCAGGCTCAAGACAATCTGACTCCGGAAGAGAGGATAACAAAGGCCCTTGTTAAGGGCGGAAGCCCAACTCTGGAGCAAGACCTCCTGAAGGCTCTTGAGGGTGTTGGAGACCCTGTAATACTGATTGAAGGCCCGTTGATGAAGGGAATGGAGCAGGTGGGAGACCTCTTTGCATCCGGTAAGATGTTCCTGCCCCAGGTGGTCCGTTCCGCCAAGGTGATGCAGGACGCAGTATCCATCCTCCAGCCCTATATGAAGCAGACGGGGGAGGATTCCGACCGCCCGGTGATAGTCATTGCTACGGTCAAAGGAGACGTACACGACATAGGCAAGAACATAACCTCCATAGTGCTGCAGTGCAGCGGATTCAAAGTAATAGACCTGGGAGTGATGGTTCCGGCCGAGGACATCCTGGCCAAGGCCAGGGAAGTGTCGGCCTCCATCGTTGCGGTCAGCGGCCTCATCACCCCATCCCTCTTCCGTATGGAAGAACTCTGCCGGAAAATGTCCGAGGAAGGCTTCACCCAGCCGCTGTTCGTGGGCGGTGCCGCGGCCTCGGCGGTGCATACGGCTGTCAAGCTGGCTCCACTGTACCCCAACGTCCACTACGGCGCCGACGCGTCCGCCTCGGCCGTCATGGCCAAGAAGTATATGGCCGACCCCGAAGCCTTCATCCAAAAGGAAGACGAAGAGCACCAGCGCCTCCGCGCCCTGAGGGCCTCGGCCCCTGAGGCGCCTCAGGCCTCAATAGGCTCCGGCCCCGGCTGCTACCCGGCCGAGGCGCCCGAGGAAATCCCTCTCCAGGATCTCCCTGCGGCCGATTTCCTCCCCATTTTCGACTGGAAAACCTTCAACGCCGTATGCCGCGTGCCAGAGAAAGACGCCGCCGAATTCAAGGCCCAGGCGACTGAATACCTCGCCGGCGCCGGCCTCAAGGTGCGACGCTGCGTCCGCTACTTCAAATGCTTCAAGGAAGGTGACGACATAGTCTCCGAGGACGGTGCCCTCCACCTTCCCATGCTGCGCCAGGGCAAGGCTCCGCGCCTTTCCCTCTGCGACTTCTTCCCTGAAGATGGCGCGCCTTCCTGGCTGGGAGTATTCTGCATAACGGTTGACGGAGACGATGCGCAAGGCTTGGTGGAGCACGCCGCGCGCGTGACTCTGGCCGAAACCGCTTCGGTCCAGTTCCAGAACAGCGTCAAATCCGGCCTGGAGCCCGGAATGAAACTGATTGCCCCGGGCATCGGCTATGCCTGCTGCCCTGACCACAGTCTCAAGAGAGACCTTCTTGCCCTGCTGCCCGATATGGGTGTCACCTTGACTGAATCTTGCTCGATGATTCCGGAGGCCACCGTCTGCGGCCTCGTGATTGCCCACCGCGACGCCGCCTATCACGACATCCGCACCGTCAAGGCCTCAGAACTCCGCTCCTACATCCAAAAAAGAGGCTTCACCCCCGATCAGGTCAGCCTCTTCCTCAGTCATTTGGACGTTACTGAATAATCTGAGAGGCAGCTCTCTCCGGAGCCCGTGGCCGCCCGTGGCCTCGTGAACGGGTGGATGGCGCTTGCGCCAGACGGGATGGAGCGAAGCGGAAGGCTACCGGAGAGAGCTGCCTCTCAGATTATCCGAAGACTATCGTCTATCGATGTCTACGTAGGAGTTTTCATTGGTGATGCAGCGGTAGGCGGGGCGGATGATTCGGCGACCGGTGAAGCAAAGTTCCTCGTTGCGGTGCGCGCACCAGCCCACTATCCTGGCCATGGCAAACAGCGGAGTGTAGATGTCACGCGGAATGCCGATCATGTCATACACGAACCCTGAGTAGAAGTCCACGTTGGCGCAGTAGTTCTTCTGAGGGAACCTGGCCTTGAGCAACTTGACCGCACACTTGTCAATAAGTTTCATGAAATTGTACTCCCTCAAGCGCCCCTTCTCTGTGGCAAGTTCCTCAGCCATACCGTTAAGCAGGACAGTACGAGGGTCGGACAATGTGTAAACCGCGTGGCCTATGCCATATATGAGGCCGCTGTTGTCGAAAGCCTCCTTGTTGAGAATCTTCTCCAGGTAGGCGCTGATTTCCTCCTCGTCCTCCCAGTCTTTAACGTTGGCCTTGATGTCGTCCAGCATTGCGGACACCTTCAGGTTGGCGCCTCCGTGCTTGCCTCCCTTCAGGGAGCCGATACCTGCGGCGATGGAAGAATAAGTGTCAGTTCCGGTAGAAGAAGTTACCCTCACTGTGAAGGTGGAGTTGTTACCTCCTCCGTGCTCTGAATGAAGGATGAGCAGGAGGTCAAGGGTAAGCGCTTCCAGACGGGTGTATTTGCCGGTTCCCTTGAGCATATAGAGGAAGTTCTCCGCCATAGAGAGACCCGGTTTTGCGTCGCGGATATGCAGGCTGCGGTTGTATTCGTTGCGGCGCAGCATATTGTATGCGTAGCAGATTACGGTAGGCAGTTTGGAGATGAGTTCGATGCTCTGGCGCATCAGGTTGTCAGGGGAGATGTCGTCAGGATTGTCGTCAAAGGTGTACATTTCCAGGACGCTCCTCTCAAGGATGTTCATCACGTTGCGGCCCTCCATCTCAATGATGTGGAGAAGGGTTTTCTTGTCCAGGGACATATTGCCGTAGAGCAGTTCCTTGAAGGATTTGAGCTGCTCGCGGTCAGGAAGTTCTCCGGAAAGCAGGAGGTATGCGGTCTCCTCGAATCCGAAACGCTTCTCATTACGGATTGCTTTTACAATGTCGGCAACTTCATACCCTCTGAAGTAAAGTTTTCCCTCAATGGGATGCAGACCGTCTTCTCGTCGTTCGTAGCCTACAACGTTTCCTATGTTGGTGAGACCTACAAGAACTCCGGTGCCGTCCTCGTTACGGAGGCCGCGCTTGACATCCAGCTTCTTGAAAAGATCCGGATCCATCTTGGTGTGGGCGCGCATTCCGTCCGCGAGGCGGTAAATCAAATACTCCTTTTTGCTTTGAATGGTCATAATTAATCTTTTTTGAGGCTGTTAAGGGCTGATCCGGCTTTGAACCATACCAGCTGCTGATCATTGTAAGTATGCGAAGCCTGCAGGCTGTCGGACGTGCCGTCGGAATGATGGAGCACCACTTCCACCGGCTTGCCGGGCTGTATTCCTGAGCACAGGACGTCAATGGAGTCGTCCTGGCGAACCAGGTCGTAGTCTGCAGGATTGCAGAAGGTCAGGGCAAGTACGCCCTGCTTCTTGAGGTTGGTCTCGTGAATGCGGGCGAAGCTTTTGGCTATCACCGCTTTCACGCCCATATAGCGAGGCTCCATAGCCGCGTGCTCACGGCTGGAACCCTCTCCGTAATTGTCTTCGGCAACTACTATGCTGCCGCAGGCCTTGTCTCTGTACGCTGCGGCGGAATCCGCCACGCTCAAATTCTTGCCTTCTATGCAGTTGTACACGCTTCCGCTCTCGCCGCTGAAGGCGTTGACGGCGCCCATCAGCAGGTTCTGCGAAATGTTCTGCAGGTGCCCCCTGAAACGCAGCCACGGGCCCGCCATCGAGATGTGGTCTGTGGTGCATTTGCCCTTGGTCTTGATGAGCAGGTGCAGTCCGGAGAAGTCCTTGCCATCCCACGCGGGGAAGGGCTTGAGCACTTGCAGACGCTGGCTTTCAGGATTGATGACAGGGGCGGGGCTGCCCTCGGACGGGGCGATGAAGCCCGGGTCGCAGGCAGCGAAGCCTCCGGCAGGAAGGGCCTCGCCCTGAGGCTCGCTGAAGCGGAAGCCGTTTATGTCGTCTGTACGGGGGTCGAAGTCCAGCCTTCCGGCGAAGGCCAGCGCCACTGCCATCTCGGGCGACACTATGAATGCGTGCGTCAGGGGATTGCCGTCGGCGCGCTTTGCAAAGTTGCGGTTGAACGATGTCACTATGCTGTTGCGCTCAGGCACTCCGTACATATTGCGGTTCCACTGGCCTATGCAGGGGCCGCAGGCGTTGCTCATTATCACGGCTCCGGCCGCCTTGAGGACGTCCAGGAGGCCGTCCCTCTGGGCCGTGGCCTTGATTTTCTCGCTGCCTGGATTCACTATGAGGCTGGCTTTGGGCTTGAGCCCTGCGTCCAGGGCCTGCTTTGCCACTGACGCGGCGCGCGCTATGTCCTGGTAGGACGAGTTGGTGCAGGAGCCTATGAGCGCCGCACTCACCTCGGCCGGGAAGCCGCTCTCCGCCAGGCGTTTCTTCATTCCGGAAACGCCGCAGGCGGCATCCGGGGTGAAGGGGCCGTTCACGTGCGGCTCCAGCGTATCCAGATTTATCTCTATTACTCTGTCGTAGTATTTCTCTGGGTTCTGCGTCACCTCGGGGTCGGCGCACAGGCAGGCCTTGAAGCGGTCGCATTCTGCGGCCACGTCGGCCCTGCCGCCGGCCTTGAGGTATTCTGCCATAGCGTTGTCATAGGGGAACAGGGAAGTGGTGGCTCCCACCTCGGCTCCCATATTGCAGATGGTGGCCTTTCCGGTGCAGGAAAGGGATTCTGTGCCTTCTCCGAAGTACTCCAGAACGGCGTTGGTGCCGCCTTTCACTGTCAGGATTCCGGCCAGTTCCAGGATCACGTCCTTGGCGGATGTCCATCCCTTGAGGGAACCGGTCAGCTTGACTCCTATGATCTTGGGGAACTTGAGTTCCCATTCCATTCCGGTCATTACGTCCACGGCGTCGGCCCCGCCCACGCCTACGGCGAACATTCCCAGGCCTCCGGCGTTGGGGGTGTGGGAGTCAGTGCCCACCATCATTCCGCCTGGGAAGGCGTAGTTTTCCAGGATTTCCTGGTGGATTATTCCGGCTCCGGGTTTCCAGAATCCCATCCCGTAGCAGGCCGCGGCGCCGCGCAGGAAGTCATAGACTTCTGCGTTTACTGCCTTGGCGGCAGGGAGGTCCTTGTCCACGCCGTCCTTGGCGCAGATGAGGTGGTCGCAGTGGATGGTGGAGGGGACGCTGGTGCGGGCCTTTCCGGCGTTCATGAACTGAAGCACCGCCATCTGGGCCGTGGCGTCCTGCATCGCAACTCTGTCGGGGCTGAAATATGCGTAGTCCGTGCCTCTTTTGAAAGGAGCAGCCTCCTGTCCTGGGAACAGGTGCGCATAGAGTATTTTCTCAGCTAAAGTAAGGGGACGGGCAAGCGACAGACGAGCCTTCTCCACATTTTGAGCATAAGAGGGATAATTGAACCACATATACGGAATAAACTACTAACTTTGCAAATATAATAAAAAATATTACCTTTGAAAACAAGGTTAGTTTAGTATGAAAGTTCTAAAATTCGGCGGCACTTCAGTCGGCTCCTGCCAGAGCCTCGCAAATGTCAAGAAGATTTCTGAATCTCAGGATTCATCCGTAATAGTCGTTGTATCGGCGCTTTCGGGCGTTACAGATTCCCTTCTGGAAGTAAGCAGAATGGCAGAATTGTCAGATCCTGCCTGCAAAGACGTATTCGCCCGAATCAAGTCTTACCACTATGACCTGGTGGACGAACTGTTCCCGGATCAGGACAAGCACCACGCCGTAACAGCCAAGTTGGACCCTCTTTTCTCGGAGCTTTCTGACCTGCTCAAAGGAATCTCACTTTTGCATATACTTACAAAACGCACCTCCGACCAGGTGGTCAGTTTCGGTGAGAGGCTTTCGTCCGTAATAGTGGCCGAACTCATCAGCGGAGCTGAACTTTTCGATGCCCGCGACCTCATAAAGACCATAGTCCGCAACCACAAGGCAGTGCCTGATTTCCAGGTGAGCGGAGGCCTTATCAGAAAGGCTTTCAAGGGCTTCGGAAACAGTCGCCGCATAGCGGTCGTTCCGGGATTCATATCTACGGACGCTGAAACCGGCATCATCACCAACCTGGGCAGGGGAGGCTCCGACTACACCGCCAGCATCCTCGCTTCCGTCCTGGAAGCAGAATGCCTGGAGATATGGACTGACGTAGACGGCTTCATGACCGCCGACCCCAGGATCATAGACACTTCATACGTAATCAGCGAACTCAGTTACCAGGAGGCGATGGAACTTTGCAACTTCGGTGCAAAGGTCATCTATCCGCCCACTCTTTTCCCCGTCAGGGCAAAGAACATCCCCATAAAGGTAAAGAACACATTCAAGCCGGATCTTCCCGGTTCTGTGATACACGAGGTGTGCACCGGACGCGAGGACAAGCCCGTTACGGGAATCTCCTCCATCGGCAACACCTGCCTCATTACCCTCTCGGGTAACTCTATGGTGGGAATAGTGGGTGTGGACGGCCGTATTTTCAGCCGCCTGGCAGAGCACAGCATAAGCGTGTTCCTCATCTGCCAGTCTTCTTCAGAGACCGGAATCTCCATCGGAGTAGGTGAAGAGGACGCCCAGACCGCGTGCGACATTCTAAACAAGGAATTCGAGCACGAGATCTCTACGGGTGAGATCAACCCCATAAGCATAGACTACAACCTGGCTACCATAGCCATAGTAGGAGACGGAATGAGGCACAACGCCGGCCTCGCAGGAAAGCTCTTCAGCGTGCTGGGACGCAACGGTATCAGCGTCATTGCCTGCGCTCAGGGCAAGGACGAGACCAACATCTCCTTCGTTGTGGACAACAAGTATATGCGCAAGTCCATCAACGTCATCCACGAGAGTTTCTTCCTGTCGGAGTATCAGGTTCTCAACGTGTTCCTGTGCGGCGTAGGCACCGTGGGCGGAAAGCTCATAGAGCAGATCGCTGCCCAGCAGCGCAGGCTTATGGAAGAGCGCAACCTGCAGCTGAACATCGTGGGCATAGCCCGAAGCACCAAGGCCGTTTTCAAACGCTCCGGCATAGACCTGGCACACTATAAGGAACTCCTGGAGCAGGGAATCTCCCTGCGCAGCGTGGAGCACCTCAGGGACGAGGTCATCGCAATGAACATATTCAATTCGGTATTCGTAGACTGCACAGCCAGCGAAGCCGTGGCCTCCATATACAAGGACCTCTTCAAGCACGGAGTTTCCGTTGTCGCCGCCAACAAGGTTGCGGCCTCTTCCGAATACTCCAACTACCGCAGCCTCAAGAACACAGCCCTCAAGAGGGGAGTCAAGTTCCTGTTCGAGACCAACGTAGGCGCAGGACTGCCCATCATCAACACCATAAACGACCTGGTGAACAGCGGCGACAGGATCCTCAAGATAGAGGCTGTGCTCAGCGGTACGCTCAACTTCATTTTCAACACCCTTTCTGCCGACATCCCGTTCAGCCAGACAGTCCGTATGGCAAAGGAGCAGGGCTTCTCGGAGCCCGATCCGCGCGTGGACCTTTCCGGAAAGGACGTAATCCGCAAGCTTGTGATCCTGGCCCGCGAGGCAGGATACACAGTGAACCAGGAAGACGTCAAGGCAGACCTCTTCATCCCGGCCGAGTTCTTCAACTGCAGCCTGGAAGAGTTCTGGCAGAAACTGCCCTCATTGGACGCTGGATTCGAGGAGCGCCGCAAGCAGCTTGAGGCCGACCACAAGCACTGGAGGTTCGTGGCCAAGATGGAGAACGGAGAACTGTCCGTAGGCCTCAAGGCCTTCCCTCAACTGCATTCGTTCTATATGCTGGACGGATCCAACAATATCATTCTCCTCACCACGGAGCGCTATCACCAGCATCCCATGCTCATCCAGGGTTACGGAGCGGGCGCCAGCGTGACGGCGGCGGGAGTTTTCGCAGACATAATGAGCATAGCCAACATTTAGCCTATGAAAAAGACCATAAAAGTATTCGCCCCGGCTTCCATAGCCAATATGGGATGCGGTTTCGACATTATGGGAATGGCGCTTGACGAGGTAGGCGACGTCCTGCAGATAAGCGCGGAAGAAGGGCAGGGCATCACCATAGACAACCAGTCCGGAGTGCCTCTTCCCGACGACATAGAGAAGAATGTCGTAACCCCCGTCATCCGCAAGTTCTTCCAGATGACCGGCATTGAGGCCAAGGTGGACGTGGTTATACTCAAGAAGATATATCCGGGCTCCGGAATAGGCTCCAGCGCGGCGTCCAGCGCGGCTGCTGCATACGGCATGAACGAACTGTTCGACTGCCCGCTCAGCGAGGAGGACGTAGTGGTATGCGCAATGGAAGGCGAGAACCTGGCCAGCGGCGGCTACCACGCCGACAACGCCGCCCCGGCGGTGATGGGAGGCATAATCCTCATCCGCGGATACGAGCCTCTGGACGTGATAAAGCTTCCCGTACCGGGTAACTTCTACTGCGCTATGATCCATCCTGCCATAGTGGTTTCTACAAAGGAGGCGCGCAGCATACTGCCCAAGGAAGTCCCGATGCATACGGCCGTGCGTCAGTGGGGCAACGTGGGCGGCCTGGTGGCAGGCCTCTATTCAGGCAATATCGGCCTCATAGGCCGTTCTATGAAAGACGCCGTTGCAGAGCCCTACCGCAAGCAGTTCATCCCCGGATTCGATGAACTCAGGGCCAAGTTGGTGAAGGCCGGCGCCCTGGCAATGAACATTGCCGGATCGGGACCTTCAGTATTCGCCCTGGCAGACAAATACGAGGTTGCCCATCACGCCGAGGCCATACTCAAGAAGCATTTCGACGACCTTGGCATAGGTTACGAGTCCTTTGTGGTAAAGGTTTCCAACAAGGGAGCCAAACTGGTAGCATAGAGCCTGATGCTGTATTATTCTACAAACGGAAAAGCGCCTCTGGCAGATCTTCGCAAGGCCGTGGTTAAAGGCCTGGCAGAGGACAGGGGACTCTATATGCCGCAGAGCCTTAAAAGGCTCCCCGACAGTTTTTTTGACACCATTGACCAACTCTCCTTCCAGGAGATAGCGTTCAAGGCAGCCGAGGCTTTCTTCGGGGACGACATCCCCGCCGACCGACTCAAGGCCATAGTTTACGACACCCTCAGTTTCGACTGTCCCGTAGTTAAGGTTACTGACAGCATCTGTTCCCTGGAACTGTTCCACGGGCCTACCCTGGCTTTCAAGGACGTGGGAGCGCGCTTCATGGCAAGGCTCCTGCAGTACTTCCGTGACGGGGACGGCCTGGTGAACGTGCTGGTGGCTACGTCCGGAGACACCGGAAGCGCCGTGGCAAACGGCTTCCTCGGGGTGGAGGGAACCCGCGTGTTCGTCCTCTATCCAAAGGGGAAAGTCAGCCCCATCCAGGAATGCCAGTTCACCACGCTGGGCAAGAACATTACAGCCCTTGAGATAGACGGCGTGTTCGACGACTGCCAGGCCCTGGTGAAGAACGCCTTTATGGACCAGGAACTGAATTCCCTGATGAAGCTGACTTCCGCCAACAGCATCAACGTGGCCAGGTTCCTGCCGCAGTCCTTCTACTATTTCTACGCTTACGCGCAGATGAAGGCCCGCGGACTGGCGGACAACCTGGTGATGTGCGTACCCAGCGGCAACTTCGGCAACATCTGCTCGGCTCTCTTTGCAAAGGCGATGGGGCTGCCGGTGAAGAGGTTCATAGCCGCAAACAACATAAACGACGTATTCTACAAATACCTCCAGACAGGAGTATATACACCCAAGCACAGCGTGCAGACTCTGGCCAATGCGATGGACGTGGGAGATCCCAGCAATTTCGCCCGTATTTTGGACTTGTACGGCGGTGACTGGACTCGTATCCGCTCGGACATTTCAGGGGCCGTGGTGAACGATTCTGCCATAAAGAAAACCATTCTGGAGTGCTGGCGGGACAACGGCTACCTGCTTGACCCCCACGGCGCCTGCGGATTCCGCGCCCTGAGCGACGGCATCCGCCCCGGCGAGAGCGGAGTCTTCTGCGAGACGGCGCATCCCGCCAAGTTCAAGGATACCGTAGAGAAAGTCATCGGCGGTCCGGTTGAAATACCCGCGAGACTGGCCGACTTTATGAAAGGGGAGAAGCAGTCAGTGCAGCTTTCCAAAGATTTCCAAGATTTCAAGAATTACCTAAAGACGACAATAAAATGAAAGTAGCAATCGTTGGTGCAAGCGGAGCCGTAGGACAGGAGTTCCTCAAGGTTCTCGCAGAAAGGAATTTCCCTGTTGACGACCTGGTGCTGTTCGGATCTGAGCGCAGCGCCGGAACAAAATATACATTCAAGGGCAAGGAGTACGAAGTCAAACTCCTTCAGCATAACGACGACTTCAAGGACGTGGACATAGCGTTCACCTCCGCCGGAGCCGGCACCTCAAAGGAATTCGCCAAGGACATCACCAAGTACGGCGCAATAATGATTGACAATTCCAGCGCGTTCCGTATGGATCCCGACGTGCCCCTGGTAGTTCCCGAGTGCAACGCCGAGGACGCCCTGAACCGCCCCCGCGGAATCATCGCCAACCCCAACTGCACCACTATCATGATGGTAGTCGTCCTCAATCCAATAGAGAAGCTCTCTCACATAACCCGCATACACGTGGCCAGTTACCAGTCTGCCTCCGGCGCAGGAGCGCAGGCCATGGCCGAACTTCAGCAGCAGTATCAGGAGATTGTGGAAGGCAAGCCCGTAACGGTGCGCAAGTTCGCCTACCAGCTGGCCTATAACGTCATTCCCCAGGTGGATGTCTTCACCGACAACGGTTACACCAAGGAAGAGATGAAGATGTTCAACGAGACCCGCAAGATAATGCACTCCGACGTGAAGTGCTCTGCGATGTGCGTCCGCATCTCTGCTCTCCGCTCACATTCCGAGGCCGTCTGGATAGAGACCGAGGAGCCTCTCGAAGTCCGCAAGGTGCAGGCTGCTCTGGCTGTGGCTCCGGGCGTGACCCTGAAGGACGATCCCGAGGAGCACGAGTATCCTATGCCGCTTTACACTGCAGGAAAGGATAACGTGTACGTGGGACGCGTCCGCAAGGACCTCGCAAACGAGAACGGCATCACCCTCTGGCTCTCTGCAGACCAGATTAAGAAGGGTGCCGCCCTGAATGCGGTTCAGATTGCTGAATACCTTATTTCTCAGAAGTGAAGGGATGGCCGGTCAAGCCGGCCATGACGACCGTCAAGCCGGCCATGACGGTTGTCATCCCCGACTTGATCGGGGACCTCTGTTCAGCCAGAGGAAGAACAGGACCATAGGCACGAAGAAACTTACCAGACCTATATAGGCGGTGAGTGACTCCGGTATGTTGAATCCTATCTTGGCAGTACATATGAACGTTGTGCACACCGATGTCATAAAGCAAGCGGGAAGCAGCGTCATAAGGTAGTACAGACCTTTCCTATACTTGGCCAGATAGACCGTAAGGGCCCAGAACGTGAATATGGACAGTGTTTGGTTGGACCATCCGAAATATCTCCAGATAACGTCGAATCCGTTTGCATCCGCAATGTTGAACCAGAGAATGAGTCCGGTCACGATGAATATGGGAATGCTGACCAGTAGACGGTTGCGTATTCCCTGCTGGTCAAGTTTGAAGGCGTCAGCCACAATGAGGCGGGCGGAGCGCAGGGCTGTGTCGCCGCTGGTGATAGGGGCGGCTACGACGCCCAGCAGCGCGAGCACGCTGCCCACGGTGCCCAGCCAGTGCTTTGACACTATAGTGACTACCTGGGGAGCGGCCGTGATGCCTTCAGCACCCATTTCCACATTGCCGCCTCCGAAGAAGAAGTAGCCTGATACCGTAGCCCAGATAACTGCTATTGCGCCTTCTGTGATCATTGCTCCGTAGTATACGGGACGTCCAATCTTCTCGTTCTTGAGGCACCTGGCCATAAGAGGGGACTGGGTGGCGTGGAAGCCGCTGATGGCTCCGCAGGCTATGGATATGAACAGGCAGGGGAATATGGTGCCGTTCTGGGGCGCCCTGTTCTGCATTCCATCCCAGATCTCGGGAACTCCGCCAGGCCATTTTACCAGCAGGCACACCAGCATCGATACGGCCATGAATATGAGGGCGAATGCGAAAATGGGATATATGCGGCCTATGATCTTGTCTATGGGAACCATAGTGGCAATCACGTAGTAGATGAGGATTACCGCGACGCATATCATCTGCACTGACACGCTGCCGTCCTTGATCAGGTTGCCGAGGATTACGGCCGGACTGTATACGAACACGGCGCCCACCATAAGGAGCAGGAGCACGCTGAAAGCCAGCATGACGTTCTTGGTCCTCTTTCCAAGGTATTTGCCCACGATCTCAGGCAGGCCAATTCCGCCGTTCTCCACGGATACCATTCCGGAAAGATAGTCGTGCACGGCGCCGCCGAACACGCATCCCAGGACTATCCACAGATAGCAGGACGGTCCGAACATGGCTCCGATGATGGCTCCGAAGATGGGTCCTGTTCCGGCAATGTTCAGGAACTGGATCATATACACTTTCCAGGTGGGCATGGGCAGATAGTCTATGCCGTCGAATTTAGAGTATGCGGGAGTTTTCCTCATCGGATCGGGATTGTATACCTTCTCCGTAAACTTACCGTAAAACACGTACCCCAGTATCAGGAGTACGATGCAGATGATCATCGTAATCATATCTCTAGTTCTTTCTTACCGGGTCGCAGGTGAGGCCCACACCGAGTTTCTTGAAAATCTTGCGGTCCACCTCGCTCAGGAGCACGGTGGAGTGTACCTGGCAGCCGTTGAGGAGCGGCAGGCAGGCGAGCGCCTTGCGGCAGTTGTCGTCGTTGATGCTCAGTACGGACAGGGCCACCAGGACTTCGTCAGTATGCAGGCGCGGGTTCTTTCCGTGCAGGAAGGAAACCTTTGTCTTCTGGATGGGGGCTATCATATAGTCCGGGATGAGTTTTATCTGGTGGTCTATTCCGGCCAGATGCTTGACGGCGTTGAGGATGAGGGCGGCGCTGGGGCCCAGAAGGGCGCTGGTCTCGGCGCTGATGAGGGTGCCGTCCTGGAGTTCTATTGCAGATGAAGGCACGCCGGACTTCTCCTTCCTTTCCCTTGCGGCCACGGTGGCGCGGCGGTAGTCGGTGTTTATGTTCAGTTGCTTCATCAGAAGGCGTATCTTGTTGACTTCGTTGTCATTGCGCTGGCCGTCGGCAAGTCTGCCCAGGGCTTCGTAATAGCGGCGGATGACCTCCTGCTTGGAGGCTTCGCTGCAGACTTCGTCGTCCTTTATACAGTAGCCTATCATATTCACGCCCATGTCGGTGGGGGACTTGTAGGGGCTCTCTCCGTAGATACCCTCGAACAGGGCCTGGAGGACGGGGAATATCTCTATGTCGCGGTTGTAGTTGACAGCGGTTTTGCCGTAGGCCTCAAGGTGGAACGGGTCAATCATATTGACGTCGTTGAGGTCTGCGGTGGCGGCTTCGTAGGCGATGTTGATGGGGTGCTTCAGCGGGAGGTTCCAGATGGGGAAGGTCTCGAACTTGGCGTATCCGGCCTTGACTCCGCGCTGGTTCTCCTGGTACAGCTGGCTGAGGCAGACGGCCATCTTTCCGCTTCCCGGACCGGGCGCGGTGACGATCACAAGGGGCCTGGTAGTCTCGACGTAGTCATTTTTGCCGAAGCCTTCGTCAGAGTCAATGAGGGCGACGTTGTTGGGGTAGCCCTCGATGGTGTGGTGGTAGTACACTTTTATGCCGAGCCATTCGAGGCGGCTGCGGTAGGAGTCCGCGCTGGACTGTCCGTTGTAGTGGGTGATGACCACGGAATTTACCGTGAACCCGCGCGAGAGGAATTCGTCGCGGAGGCGGAGGACGTCCATGTCGTAGGTGATGCCCAGGTCTGCGCGCATCTTGTTCTTCTCTATGTCGACGGCGCTTATGACGATGACTATCTCGGCATCGTCCTTGAGCTGGTCGAGCATCTTGAGCTTGTTGTCCGGCTCAAAGCCCGGAAGTACGCGGCTGGCGTGGTGGTCGTCGAATAATTTGCCTCCGAATTCCATGTAGAGCTTGTCGCCGAAGGTGGCGATTCTCTCTTTGATGTGCTCGGATTGGATCTTTAGATATTTGTCGCTGTCGAAACCGTATTTCATAGGACTGAATGAATAATACGGGATACAAATTTAGTAAAAAAAATTCTTATATTTGAATGATTAAAATCAAATAGCCATGGATACTCAGCAGAAATTCGTGATCACCATCAACCGTCAGTTCGGTACCAACGGACGCCAGATTGCCAATGAAATTGCCCAGGAACTGGGCGTCAAGCTGGTAGACCGCCAGATTCTCTCAAACCTGGCAGAAAACCTGAATATGCCGGAAGATAAACTCCAGCAGATGGAGCGCAAGAAACCAACCTTCTGGGAGCGTGTAAGTTATTTTTACAGGAATTCCCCGGCAATGGTCAGCACTCCCAGCGTAGACTTGATGGGCCTCACTTCCTCGCAGATCTACAAGGAGCAGGTTGACATTATGAGATCCATTGCTGATGAAGAATCCTGCGTCGTAGTGGGACGTCTCGGATTCGAGGTCTTCAAGGACCATCCTAACCATATGAGTATCTTTATGTTCTCCAATCTGGAGGACAGGGTCCTGAAAGTAATGGAAATGTACGGCGTTTCCAGGGCTGAGGCTCTGAAGCAGATCAAGCAGGTGGATGAGGCCCGTGAGGAGTTCACGCGCGAGTTCACCGGCAAGGAGCGCAACGACGCCACCAACTACGACCTGGCCGTCAATGTCAGCACCTGGGGGGAGAAAGGCACCTTCGACCTCCTGATGTCCCTGATTAAGGGTTAATGTTGGAGGCGATGCCTTGAACCAGGCGGTTCAGGGCTTCTTTACTGGCCCAGCCGATGTGAGGGGTGAAACTGAGTCTCTCCGGGTGGGCGGTGTGCAGAAGGGGATTGTCGGCGGGCAGGGGCTCGCTGGTGAAGACGTCCAGGCCCGCGCCGGCTATACGCTCCTGGCTGATGGCGTCAGCAAGAGCTTTTTCGTCCACAATACCCCCTCGTCCTATGTTTATGATGATAGCAGTCGGGCGCATAAGGCTTAGTTCGCGGGCCCCGATGAGCCCGTTGGTGCGGGCGTTTAGAGGGGCGTGGATGCTCACGACGTCGGAGTCCTGCATCAGAGTGTCGATGCTTACGCTGGGGTAGTCCTTGCAATGCGAAGTTCCGGAGGTGGAAAAGTAGATGACCTTCATCCCGAAGGCTTCGGCCGCTTTGGCCACGCGCTGCCCTATGGTACCCATTCCAACTATTCCCATAGTCTTGCCGGCGAGTTCCGTGAAGGGACGGCTGACTTCGGTGAAGATGGGGCTGGCGGAGTAGGCTCCGCTCTTGACGTAGTTGTCGTACGAGGCGGTGCGGCACAGCAGGTTCAGGATGAGGGCGAAGGTCAGCTGCACCACGGAATCAGTGGAGTATCCTGCGACGTTTTTTACGGGGATGCCCCGCGCCGCGGCGGCTTCAAGGTCTATGTTGTTGACGCCGGTGGCCGCCTCGCAGATAAGCTTAAGCTTAGGCGCGGCGTCCATCAAGGCGGCGGTGACCTTGACTTTGTTGATTATCAGGACTTCGGCCTCTTTCACCCTTTCCAGGGCCTCCTGCGGGGAGGAATACGGGTAGCATACCAGATCTCCGAGGGCCTTTATGGGCTCCAGGGAAGCAGAACCAAGGGTGGATGCGTCAAGGAATACGATTTTCATGTAAATTCTGTTTATACACAAATATACTCAATGTCATCTTATTTTGTTAACTTTGAAAACACTAAAACTATTCACCCGTTAAAATGAAAAAATTATTCCTGGCTTTCGCGGCCATACTGGCACTGGCATCCTGCGCCAAACCTGTCACCGTTTGTGTAAATCCCCTTACATACACCGACATCCCTGACAACGACGTCATCAGGGTGGGGAAGGACTACTATATGGTCAGCACCACTATGTACTTCTGCCCCGGAGCGCCTATAATGCACTCCCGCGATCTGGTTCACTGGCAGATAATCAGTTATGTGTATGATTATCTTGCTGATGACGACATCTACAACCTGCGGGACGACAAGAACGCTTACGGCAAAGGACAGTGGGCCACTTCGCTGCGCTATGTAGACGGCACTTATTACGCATTGTTCATAGCCAACGACCAGCGCAAGACATATGTTTACTACACAGATGACATAACCAAGAGCAACTGGAAGAGGAATGTGATAGACCGCCCGTTCCACGATGCGTCCCTGTTGTTCGAAGACGGACACGTGTATGTGGTCTGGGGTAACGGAGACCTCCGTATAACAGAACTCAAGCCGGACCTGACCGGAGTACTGGAAGGGGGAGTAGACCAGCTGCTCATTTCGGCGCCAAGGCAGGGAATAAACCTCAGGGCTGAGGGCGCCCACGTGTACCACATCGGGGATTATTACTATGTCCTGGAGATAGACTGGCCTCGCGGCGGAGTTCGCACCGAGACCTGCTGGCGCAGCAAGGAACTCCTGGGCGAGTACGAGAGCAAGGTGGTGCTCAGCGGCGCGTTCGACGGCCGCGGCGACGGCGTAGCCCAGGGGGCAATCTTCGATACGCCCAAGGGCGACTGGTATGCAGTAATGTTCCAGGATCACGGCGCGGTAGGGCGCATACCTACGCTCCAGCCTGTGAAGTGGGAGGACGACTGGCCAATCCTTGGAGACGAAACAGTTCCTGTAAAGGAGTTCGAGGTCAAGCTCAAGCCTTACGGCGAAGACCGTGTTTGGGCCAGCGACGAGTTCGATTCAGCCTCCCTCGACCTGGTATGGCAGTGGAACCACAAGCCAGTCGACAGCGCCTGGTCTCTTACCAAGCGTCCCGGCTGGATGACTATCGACGCATTGCCCGCAACAAAGATCGCTGACGCGCGCAACACGCTCACTCAGCGCAGCGTAGGCCCCGCTTGCGAGAGCGCGGTCAAGTTGGACGTTTCAGGCCTCAAGCCTCTGGATCACGCCGGCCTGTGCGCATTCCAGAGCAACTTCGCCGCTCTGGAAATCGAGGTGGCCGAGGACGGCTCCAAGGCTCTGGTGGGCCTGAACCGTCAGGAAGAGTTCCTTCGCATCCCGTTCACCGGAAACGATGTTTGGTTCAAGCTGATATTCGATTTCAACACCGACAGGGCAAAGGTGGCATACTCCCTTGACGGCAACTCCTGGACAGTTCCGGATTATGAACTCCAGATGCGCTACACTCTGGATTACTTCACCGGATACCGTCCGGCAATCTACTGCTACACCACCGCCGGATCCCAGGGCGGCACCCTCGCCGTAGACTGGTTCCACCAGGAGCAGAAAGGACTTTAATGGACTAAGTAATGATTTGATACTAAAACAGTTAAATATGGAACCTGTCTTTATCTACCCGGTCAGCTATTCAGTCGCCCCTATT
>JAGCVB010000084.1 GCA_017962585.1 Bacteroidales bacterium | reverse complement strand
TTCATTCTCGCAGAGGACTTCCACCTCATTCACTTCCGGATATGGTTTGCAGAGGGAGGTCACATCCACCCTGAAACTCTGGTAGCCGTACACGTTGGAGCCTGCTTCCACACCGTTTACCTTGATTCTTGAACGGTTGTAGACACCTTCAAAATACAGTATTACGTTCTTTCCGGCGTCGTTGCTGTCCAAAGTGAAGGAGTTGCGGTAAACGGCCGTGCCGCCTAGCATATAACCTTTTTGATAGTCTCCGTCAGGGTCGAAGGGACCGCTGTCGAGCCCGGCCAGGGAGGCAGCTTCAGGCTCCACGCTCCAATCGTGGGGTATGTCTACAGGACGCATTGCCGCTTCAGGTTCAGATATGAAGCGGAAAGTCCAGCCGTCATCAAAGAGAACTTTCCTGGAAGGATCCACATTGGCTTCACTTCCACAAGAGACGGCTAACACACACGCAGCCATGGCCGCAGTAAGACGCAGGAAAAACGAATGATTCATAATATTTGAAAGCAGTTTTTCTTATAAGATTGGCAGTTGTCCATTTATTAAAACGGATTGCTTCTTACAAATATACTAATATATGGCAGATTCAGAGTCTTTAAGGCGGTTTTGCCACAAATGGCAGGGTTAGACCACAATTATTCTTTTTTGATAGACTGAAACCGTCCCGGGAGGCATATTTGGGCAAAAAACAGTATGCTGATAGTAATCAATTGCGCCAAATGCGTGGGGATAGATGCGGTTCCCGTAACCGTAGAAGTGGATATACAGAACGGAGTCGGGATACATTTGGTAGGCCTTGCCGACACTGCCGTCAAGGAGAGCCTTCTGCGGACTGTGACCGCCCTTCAGGCCCTGGATTTCCACGTTCCCGGAAAGAAGATAATTATAAACCTGGCCCCCGCTGACCTGCACAAGAGCGGCAGCGGATATGACCTGCCTATCGCCCTGGGTATAATCGCAGCCTCCGGCCAGCGCCTGACGGCCGGGATAGGGGATTATCTGATTATGGGAGAATTGGGGCTCGACGGAAGCGTGCGGGATATTCCGGGGGCGCTGCCGTATGTGCAGAATGCGCAGCAGCGGGGCCTGGGCGGGTGCATTCTGCCGCTCCGCAGCGCCCTGGAGGCCTCGGAAATGCGGGAGTGCAACATATATGGGGTGGAGACCTTGCTCCAGGCGGTGGAAATACTGGAAGACCCCATCCAGGCGGAGCGTTACCTTATATGGAACACCCCGCTGTATGACCAGATGCGGCATATATCCGGCTTCACCCCGTCCTACGCCTCGGACTATACGGACTTCTCCGACATTATAGGTCAGGAAGGGGCCAAGAGGGGAATGGAAATTGCCGCTGCCGGGGGTCATAACATCATTATGATAGGCCCTCCGGGGGCGGGGAAGAGCTCCTTAGCCAAGGCCCTGCCCGGAATCCTCCCTCCGATGACCCGGGAGGAATCAATGCTTTCCAGCAAGCTGTACTCGATAGCGGGGAAGGGAAGCCTCCTGCAGGGCCTGATGCGCTGCAGGCCTTTCCGTGCCCCGCACTACAGCGCCTCCCTCCCCGCGATCATCGGAGGCGGCGGAGCCGAGAACATAATCCCCGGGGAGGTAAGCCTTGCACAGGGTGGGGTGCTCTTCCTTGACGAATTCGCACAGATGCCCAAAAGCGTGATGGAGGCGCTCAGGGGGCCTATGGAGGACAGGAAGGTAGTAATTTCGCGCCTGCGCTCCAAGGTGGTGTTTCCGGCTTCATTTATGCTGGTGGCCGCCTCCAATCCCTGCCCCTGCGGCTACTATGGCGACGGCGACAGGTGCATCTGCACCCCCACCCAGAGAGCCGCCTACCTCGGGCGCCTTTCCGGCCCCTTGATGGACAGGATAGACCTTCAGATATGGCTTGACAGGATTCCGCCGGAAATCATAACCAGGCGCCGGACAAAGCCGGAGGCCAGCGCCCAGGTGGCAGCCAGGGTGCAGGCCGCCCGCGAGGTCCAGCGCCGTCGCTTCAGCGCCGAAACCATTCTCACAAATGCGGAGATGAACAATAAACACATAGAGAAATACTGCCCCCTGGACGAGGAATGCACCGCCACTATGACCAGGCTTATGGAGAATATGTCCCTTTCGATGCGCGCCTACTACAGGATCATAAAAGTGGCGCGCACCATTGCAGACCTTGAAGGGTCTGAAGTGCTGAGGCCAGTTCACCTGGCTGAAGCAGCATCGTACCGCTTCCTGGACAAACAGAAACTCTTTTAAAAGTTTGTTCAAATGCTACGGAAAGTGTAAGTTTGCCCCCGAAATGGAGTATCGCATAGAAATACCGTCCCTGGCGGACATAGACATAGCCGCTAAGGAGTTCCTCAGGCAGACGGCAGGACACAGCATCATAGCCTTCCACGCCCCGATGGGAGCTGGCAAGACCACATTCACCACTGCCATTTGCAGGGCGCTGGGAGTTCGCGAAGATGCCGTCAGCTCTCCGTCATTCTCCATCGTCAACGAGTACCGCACTGCGTCAGGAGAGCCTCTCTACCACTTTGACTTCTACCGTATTGAGAAGTTGGAAGAGGCCTTGGACATTGGTTTCTACGACTATGTCGACAGCGGATACCTTTGCATAATAGAGTGGCCTGAAAAAATAGAGGATCTCCTGCCTGAAGAGACCCTCGTCGCCCGCATTGAAGTTCTTCCGGATAATTCCCGTACAGTTTATTGGGAAGACTGATATATCCCGCTTATAAAGCCGTTTATATCCAGTTCGCTGATCTCGCCATCTTTCCATATACCGGGTTTTCTCCCGGGCTCCATAGGGTTGAGGGCTATAAGTAATTTCCCATCCAGACGGATGCCCGCATTTGGGGAAAGATGATAGTAGTTGCCTTGTAGATATTTGATTCCCGAATAACCTGAATAGTATCCTGTGGTACCATCAGAGGAGTAAAACATAAGAGTGAGCGGGTTGGAAGACAGTTGGCAGATTCCGCTTCCGGGCAGCATTACGCTCTGGCCTGAAACGAAGTTTACCATAGTATATGCATTAGCCGGATCCCCTCCCTGATAACCTGCTCCTGCGCAAAAAGGATTTCCTTCGTTTTCATAGATATAACCGGGTTTTAAGAAATGGAATCCGGAAGGAGAAAAGTTTACCACTGATTCTTTGTAGCGGAAATTGGCCGAAATGCTGGAATCCCCGTGATAGAATATACATACCTCTCCGTCCAGGCTGCGCATATCATATACAGGCAAGTAAGGTTTCCTGACTGTTTCTTCCCTGGATTCACGCACTACGTACCAGTCATTTCCGTTCTGATAGCAGAAACAGGGTTTGCCCGCATCCGGATAGAGTGCTCCGCAAGGGACGTAAGCTCCCAGACTCAGGCTTCCGAGAAGCTGTCCCCTGCTTCGCGAGAATGACTCGTTTCCCCCGTCCATCAGGGCAAAGCCCTCTCCGCTGCGGTTCTTCCATAAGGTGAATAGTTTCCCTTCCAGAGGCATCAGTCCGGCCAGGATGGCTTCGTGGTCAAGCTCCAGGATAGGATTTCCATCCTTAGCGAGCACTGTTCGCCCGCAGGATCGAAACTGGGTGTAGAGATGGCCTCCGATGAAGTGATGCATATCCGCATCCGGGCTTGCGACAGTTCCGGTTGGTATTTGAAGGATGAGGGAATCATTCCTGTACAGGTTGATGTTGGCCTGCACGGCTCCGTAGGAGGAGTCGCGTCTCCAGTCATAGTCAGGAGGGAATGATACCGCCGTGAAGTAATAAATGCTGCCGTCTGTGGCTGCACTGCTTTCACGGGGATGGGACAACGCACGGGGCGTCTGATGGGATAAACGGCTGCTGCCGATACTGTAATTAAGGGACAGGGGCTCGCACGAAGACACAAAGAGCAACAGTACCCCTGAGATGAACAAAGGAGTTTTCATATAGTTTAAGTTAGGTTGTTCAGGTTTACTTGAGGTCGAACCTCAAGCCTGCTTCGAATCCGAACATGAAAGGTTTCTTGGTTCGGATGCTCTTTGGTTGATTGCTGTTGAAATAATAGCGGGCCGACGGATCCAGGTACAGGCCGACATGGTCTGTCAGCCTGAACTGGATGCCGAGGCCGAGGTCTGCACTCCACTGCAGACCCGGAACTTTGGTAGAATAGTTTATTGGATCCGATCCGTTCTGGATTAGGTATTTGTTGCTGATTGCCTTTTCGGCGGCACCGCCTCCGAAGAGATACAACTGCAACAGGTCGGTATCCAGGATATCATAGTATAAATTAAGGGGTATTCCCAGGTATTGGATGGAATGGCGGACGTCTCCCGACACGTGTCTGGTGTCGTCGATGAAGGTTCCGTTGAATGAACGTACCAGCATTGAATAGGTGAGTCCGGTGCCTACTGAGAAACGGTTGGACAAGTAGAACCTTGCTCCAAGTCCGAATGACAGAGGAATTCCGTAAGTAGATTCAGTGTTCTCGTTGATTGTGGTTCCGGTGGGGTCTGCCACTGCCCTTGTGCCCATAATGAAAGACCTGGAGAAAGGCGTCTGAGAAGCCTCGTTGCCTCCGATGAGCCCGTTGAGCTGAAGCTGTGCCCTGCGTGCGCGGGTTTCGGCCTCGTGATGATAGAACGGGTTCTGGGTGTATTCCATCACGATAGGGGTGTCTGCCGGAGCGGACTGGACCTCCTGAATGGTTTGGGACTCAGCACTCTCCTGAGGAAGAACGGCTTCCTGAGGGGCTGGCTGCTGAGTTTCCGTGACAGATGGTTCTTCGGCTGGAACCTGGTCAGGTTCCGCAGAAGGTCTTAGAACCTGAACGGCTGGCTGTGATTGGGCAGGGTCCTGAGACTGTTGCTCGGAGAGAGCCAGTAAAGAGCTGCGTGCACCCTCTTGAGAAGGGCCTTGAGCGGTGACTGAGGTTTGTTCTGTTTCATAGGTTGTGGTTACAGAAGGTTTGTTGATGAATAAGACTGCAGCAAGTGAAGCGGCCGCGAGAGCCATTGCCGGCACTGCCCAGCGCCACCAGGGGGCGGGGGCTTTGCCAGGCTGCGGCAGACGGGATTCTATACCCTGCCACAAGCCTGCAGGAGGTGTCTCCTGGGCGTTTTCCATCATCGACTTTATTATGGAGTCGAAATCAGTATTTGACTTTTTCTGCATTCTTAACCTATTTTCTCTAAAACCTTTTTCTGCAATATGACGCGCGCCCTCTGTAACTGTGACCTGGAAGTGTTTTCCGAAATGCCCAGGGCTTCTCCGATTTCCTTGTGCGAATATCCTTCTATTACGTACATGTTGAAGACCGTCCTGAAACCGGGGGGAAGGCTTTCTATGAGTTCCAGGAGTTCCTGATAACCTATGTTCTGGATTATTGTAGGATCCTGGCTGCTTATGTCCCAAGCGCCTTCGAGGTCTTCACTCTCTTTAAGAACGTCGTTCTTACGGAGTTGCATCAATGCAGTGTTAACAAAGATCTTTCGAGCCCAGCCCTCGAAGGAACCTTTCCCCGAATAGCTGTCAAGCTTGGAAAATAATGTGACGAAACCTTCCTGCAATACGTCCTCGGCCTCTTCTCTGCTGCTCATATACCTCAGGCAGACGGGAAACATTTTAGGAGACAAAGATTCATATAGTGTCTTCTGTGCCTCCCTGTCGCCTTTTATGCAGGCCTTTAAAAGACGTTTGAGCGATCTGTCATCATCTTTCCGAGAGTTAAGATGCAATTCAATCGAAAAATGTTGCATAATCTTACTCCAGATTGATGTTATCTTGGCACTAAATTAGTTAAAAAACTCCGAAATATGCTATTTTTGCAATGATGAACAGAAGATTCCTACTCTCCATAATCATATGCGCTTTCGTCTCCTTGACGGCTGCTTTTTCGCAAGACAGGCAGACCCGCGTGGAGAACGGACTGGTGGAGGCCGTGTCTATGTACAACGACGGCGAATTCTCCTCGGCGCGCAAGCTTCTGAACTCTCTCGTCAGCCTGGATCCGCAGAACGACGCCGTCTGCTATTACCTGGGCCTTTGCGACTTCGCCCTCCGCGATATGGACGGTGCTGAGAGCTACCTCTCCAGGGCCCTGGCTCTGGATCCCGGCAATTACTGGTACCACGACCGCCTCGCGGCTTTCTATATGGCCCTGAACAGGGTCCCTCAGGCCATTGGGGTGTATGAGGGGATGATAAAGGCCTTCCCGCGCACGTCTGACCCTTACTATGCGCTGGTGTCGCTGTACGCACGCAACAACCAGGGAGACAAGATGCTGGAGGTGCTCGACCGCATTGTGGAGATGTCCGGAGAATCCCCCCAGATATTCGTTATGCAGGGGGACGCCAATATGGCTTCCTACGAAGATTCCCTGGCCCTGACATATTACGAGAAGGCCCTCGCGCTGGATCCGGAATACGCGCCGGCAATCCTGGGCAAGGCCGAGGCCCTGCGTCTCCAGCGCCGCTACGACGACTACTTCGACTATCTCGACAAATACATATCTTCCGACTACGTGATGCCCGAGGGCAAGTCAGACTACCTGCAGACCCTCTTCCACAATATGGACGGCCGCTTCTTCCAGAACTTCCAGCCGAGGCTGGACAGCCTGGCCTCCAAGGTGGTGACCCTGCATCCGCAGGACAGCACCGTGCTCCAGTGCGTGGGCTCCTATTACTTCAACACCGGCAGGCTTGAAGAGGCCAAGGAGCACTTCCGCAGCAACAAGGAACTCCATCCGGACAGTTACGGCGCCGCCGCCATGTATGTGCAGTTCCTTTCCTATTCCGGGGACTTCCAGGAAATGGCGGAAGAGTGCGAGAGGGCCTTCCAAGCCTTCCCCTACGAGCCAGCCTTCCAGGAGTACAAGGTCATCGCCTACTACAGCATGCAGGACTACGAGTCCGCACTTAGGGAGAACGAGAAAATCATAGCGATGTATCCAAAAGACCCCGAAAGGCTCCTGAACGCCTATTCCACCGGAGGAGACCTCTACCACAGGACGGGGGATATGCAAAAGTGCTACGACTGCTATGAGAAGGCCTTGAAGATAGACCCTGACAACGCGCTCTGCCTCAACAATTACGCGTATTTCATGTGCCTGGAGGGCAAGAAACTGAACAAGGCTCTCAAGATGAGCAAGAAGGCCGTGGAACTGGAGCCGGACAACGCCTCATACCTTGACACCATCGGCTGGATACTGCATCTCAAAGGCAAGGACGAGGACGCCAAGACCTACTTCAAGCGCGCAATGATATACGGCGGCAAGGACAGTTACGAGTGCCTCAGCCATTACGCCCAGGTACTGGAGGCCCTCAAGGAAACTGATCTCAGCAAATACTATTACGACCTGGCCAAGGAGAAACAGGCCGAAGAAGAACAGTGATAAAAAGGATTCACATAACCCTGGCCCTTGCGGCGGCGCTCTTCGCCTGCTGCCTGCCGGCTCACGCCCAGACGCAGCAGCAGCTCAACGAGCGCGACCGCCTGGAAAGGGAAATAGCCATCCTTGACGACCAGATAAAAGCCAACGCCAGTCAGAGCGCCAACGCCCTTTCTCAGCTGAACCTGGTTCAAAGCAAGATTACTGCCCGCCAGGCCCTGGTTACCGCCAGCAACCGTGAAATCTCCACCATCAACGTAAATCTCAACGCAAAACAGAAGCAGATAGACCAGCAGCAACAGCAGCTGGACACTATGACCGTCTATTACGCCCGCCTGGTGAAGAGCGCCTATAAGAACAGGGATTCGCGCCTGTGGTATATGTATATCCTTGCCAGCGACAACCTTGGACAGGCGTCCCGCCGCTACGGTTTCCTGCGCAACCTCTCTTCCAGGATGAACGACCAGGCCGAGAGGATCAAGGCAGCCAAGGCCGAACTGGAGAAGCAGAGGGCGCAACTGGTTGAGATGCGCAGTGCGGCGCAGAAGCTCCGCGACCAGCGCGTGCTGGAACTGGACGCCCTGCGCAAGGAAGAAGCGCAGGCCAAGGACATCTCCACCCGCCTCCAGCGCGAGCGCACCAGGTATCAGCGCGAGCTCACCCAGAAGAGGAGGGAGGCCCAGGCCCTCGAGGCCGAGATAAAGAAGGCTATCGCCGCGGCTATGAAGGGCACTTCCAAGTCGCCTGCACCGGAGATTGACTACGCCCTCAGCGAGGAATTCGTCTCCAACAGGGGTAAGCTGCCGTGGCCGGCAGAGGGCCCTGTAGTCGCCAAGTTCGGCAAGCAGTACCATCCGGTATACAAGAACCTGCAGCTACCGGACAACAACGGCGTCTCCCTGGCCGTAAGTCCCAATTCCCAGGTTAGGGCCATATTCGACGGCACCGTGCGCCAGATTGCCATTTTCCCTGGATACCACCAGTGCGTGCTGGTACAGCACGGAAACTACTTCACCCTGTACTGCAATATGAAGTCAGTGAACGTGAAGGCGGGGGACAAGGTGTCCACCAGCCAGGTCCTTGGCACCGTGGATACAATAAACGGAGAAACAGTCTTCCATTTCGAGATTTGGAATGAAAAGACTGTTCCCCAGAATCCTGAGAGTTGGCTCAGGCCAAGATAATTCAATTATTCAGAAGTAACCCAGACAAGTACGTGATTGTCGAATGTCATATATGACAGTTCGTAATCCTCTTCGTATCCGTCCTTGTCGATGAACGTTGCTTCCAGTTCGCCGTCGTCCCTGGGACGGAAGCGGTCAACCTCTATCTGCTCCGCGAAGTTCACGTGGTACTGGCCGAGCATCTTGCAGATGGCCTCCTTGGCGCACCAGTAGATGGCCAGTTGCTCGTTGCGGCTGCCGTCGTCCTCTTCAAGGTCGTCTATCTCCTCTTCCGAGAGGGCTTTCTTCTCCACTGCGGAGAAGTCCCTTGAAAGGGACTCTATGTCAATGCCCACCTCGTTGTTGTCGTTCAGTATCATTGCCACATACTTCTCGGTATGGGTGATGCTGATGTTTGTCACGCAGTTCTCTATGTAAGGCTTGCCGTTGTCGTGATGGCTCAGGTAAACCTTCTCCTCGAACATTGCGTCCAGCAATGCCCTTACTGCATATTTCTGCTTGCGCAGCGATTCGCTTTTGATGTAGGAAATTTCTTCCAGTTCGTCTGTAGGAACGGATGTGATTGCTTTCAGTTCCTCTTCTGTTTCAGTAATGTGCCAAACCCCCAAGCGCGATCGCGCGGGGTCATCAAGGTCTTTTGTTAGAAATAGTGCCATAAATAGTTTTATAACGCCACAAATATAGTCATTTTTCTAATATCCAATAAAAATGGACCAATAATAGAAAAAAGATTCCAGGCGTGGCCGGAGGCTAGCTGTCCAGCTTGAGGACGGCCATGAAGGCGGACTGGGGAACCTGGACGGTGCCTATCTGACGCATTCGCTTCTTGCCCTCCTTCTGCTTCTCCAGCAGTTTGCGCTTGCGGGTGACATCGCCGCCGTAGCACTTTGCGGTTACGTCCTTGCGCACCTGCTTCACGGTTTCGCGCGCTATGATCTTGGCGCCGATGGCCGCCTGGATAGGAATGTCGAACTGCTGGCGCGGGATGAGGTCCTTTAATTTGACGCACATCTTGCGGCCGAAGTCGTAGGCATTGTCTTCGTGGATGAGGGTGGACAGGGCGTCGGCAGGTTCGCCGTTAAGCAGGATGTCCAGCTTCACGAGTTTGGCCGGGCGGAAGCCGGTCATATGGTAGTCGAACGAAGCGTATCCCTTGGAGATTGACTTGAGCTTGTCGTAGAAGTCGAACACTATCTCCGAAAGGGGCATGTCGTAGTTGAGCTCAACTCTGTCGGCGGTGATGTAGTGCTGGCTTATGAGGGTGCCCCTTTTGTCCAGACAGAGCTTCATTATGGGGCCGAAGAATTCGGACTTGGAGATGATCTGGGCGCGGATGTATGGCTCCTCAATGTGCTCTATGAGGGTGGGGGCGGGGAGTCCGGACGGGTTGTGCACATCCATCACCTCTCCCTGGGAAGTGTATACTTTGTAAGAAACGTTGGGAACAGTGGTTATCACGTCCATATCGAACTCCCTGAACAGCCTTTCCTGTACAATCTCCAGGTGCAGCAGGCCCAGGAAGCCGCAGCGGAAGCCGGAGCCCAGCGCCAGCGAACTTTCAGGCTCGTAGACGAAGGATGCGTCGTTCAACTGGAATTTCTCCAGGGTGGTGCGCAGCTCCTCGAACTTGTCCGCCTGCACGGGGTACATACCTGCGAACACCATCGGCTTCACCTCCTCGAATCCTGCGATGGCCTCGCTGCAGGGGGCGTCGGTGTGGGTTATGGTGTCTCCCACCTTCACTTCGGTGGCGTTCTTGATTCCTGAAATGATGTATCCCACGTCGCCGCAGGCCACCTCTCCCGTGGGGATGAGTTTCATCTTGAGGACGCCCACTTCGTCTGCCACGTACTCCATTCCGGTGTTGAAGAATTTGACGTTGTCGCCCTTGCGGATGGAGCCGTTCTTGACTTTGAAGTAGGCGATAATGCCGCGGAAGGAATTGAAGACGGAGTCGAAGATGAGGGCCTGGAGCGGCGCGTCGGGATTTCCCTGCGGAGCAGGGATCCTCTCGACGATGGCGTCAAGGATGGGGGCTACGCCCTCGCCCGTGCGCGCGGAAATCTTGAATATGTCGTCTGGGTCGCAGCCGATGAGGTCAACTATCTGGTCCGTCACTACGTCTATCTGGGCGGACTCCATATCTATCTTGTTGAGGACGGGGATAATCTCCAGGTTATGGTCTATGGCCTGGTAAAGGTTGGAGATTGTCTGCGCCTGGATTCCCTGGCTGGCGTCCACCACCAGGAGGGCGCCCTCGCAGGAGGCTATGGATCGTGACACCTCGTACGAGAAGTCCACGTGGCCGGGAGTGTCGATTAGGTTCAGCTTATAGGTTTCTCCCTTGTAGGGGTAGAGCATCTGGATGGCGTGGCTCTTTATGGTGATGCCTTTTTCTTTCTCAAGGTCCATATCGTCCAGCACCTGGTTTTCCATATCCCTTTCGCTCAGGGTACGGGTAAGTTCCAGGAGCCTGTCGGCCAGGGTGCTCTTGCCGTGGTCGATATGGGCTATAATGCAGAAATTTCTGATATGCTTCATTCCTATTGCTGAAATTATATGCAAATATACGGTTAAATTTTGTTAACTTTGTAGACTAACGAAATTATACATAATAATATAGATATGGCAACAGTTAATGAATTAAAGAGCATTGCTTCACAGGTGCGCCGCGACATCGTCAGGATGGTTACGGCCTCCAAGTCCGGACACCCGGGCGGATCGTTGGGAAGCACGGACATCATGACCGTCCTTTTCTTCAACGAGATGAAGCAGGACCCCAAGACCTGGACCCGCGACGCTAAGGGCCAGGATGCGTTTATCCTTTCCGCAGGCCATATGGCCCCGGTTTATTATTCAGTATTGGCAAGGGCTGGTTACTTCCCCAAGGAAGAGCTCGGCACCCTTCGCAAGTTCGGTTCCCGCCTCCAGGGCCACCCCTCTGTGGAGCGCGGCCTTCCGGGCGTATTCCTGCCTTCAGGTTCCCTGGGACAGGGTCTGGCCGCAGCAGCCGGAATCGCCCTGGGCAAGAAACTTGACAAAGAGGACAACAACGTCTACGTACTTTGCGGAGACGGCGAGAGCGAGGAAGGCGAGATCTGGGAGTCCGGAATGTTCGCCGTTCACCACAAACTTGACAACCTGATCGCTATGACCGACGTAAACGGCCAGCAGATTGACGGACCTACCAGTTCCGTAGCAGCCATCGCTCCTCTCAACGAGAAGTGGAAGGCATTCGGCTGGAACGTGATCGAGGCAGACGGCAACGACATCGACGCCATCATCCAGGCTTTTGCAGACGCCAAGGCCAACAAGGGTTCAGGCAAGCCTACAATGATTCTCTTCAAGACCGAGATGGGTCACGGAGTAGACTTCATGGCAGGTACTCACAAATGGCACGGCAAGGCCCCTTCAGAGGAGCAGTGCGCCGAGGCTTTGAAGCAGCTTGAGGAAACATTGGGAGATTTTTAATAAAGGAAAAGAGTTATGAAAAAGTATATTGACAGTGGTAAGATAGATACCAGAAGCGGCTTCGGAGTAGGACTTTACGAGGCCGGAAAGGCAGACTCCAGAGTAGTCGCCCTCACTGCCGACCTTAAAGGCTCCCTCAAGATGGACCAGTTCGCAGCTGAGTTCCCCGAGCGCTTCATCCAGTGCGGAATCGCTGAAAGCAATATGGTAGGCGCCGCAGCAGGACTTGCCGTTACCGGCAAGATTCCTTTCGTTGGTTCCTTCGCAGAGTTCGTATCCGGCCGCGTATATGACCAGGTACGCCAGGAGGTAGGCTACGGCCACACCAACGTGAAGATAGCTTCCTCACACGCAGGAATCACCCTGGGAGAGGACGGAGCTACCCACCAGACAATGGAGGACATAGCCCTTATGCGCGCAATCCCCGGAATGGTGGTGATCAATCCTTGCGACTTCAACCAGACAAAGCAGGCTACCATAGCCGCCGCTAAATACGAAGGCCCCGTCTACCTGCGTTTCGGCCGTCCTTCCTGGCCCAACTTCACCCCGGACGAGCCGTTCGAGATTGGTAAG
>JAGCVB010000083.1 GCA_017962585.1 Bacteroidales bacterium | reverse complement strand
TCTCTCTGTCAACGAATCTCATTTCTGTCAATTATTATGCTCTGCAAACATAATGTTTATGAAGCATAATTCCAAACAATTCGGCAAACAATTCTATATCAACCCATCAAACTTCGTCATCGAACTGGCCTTGATGGAATCCACGATATCAATATATGGCTTCATGGCCTTGTAGTCAGAGTGGCCGGTCCATTTCATCACGACGTTGGGGGTGATACCCATAGAGAGGGCGTTTACGATGAAGGTGCGGCGGCCGGTGTGAGTGCCGACGAGTTCCCACTTGGACTGGATCTTGTCGGTGCGGACGTTGCCCTTGTAGGTGGTGACGCGGATTTCCTCATTGATACCGGCCAGCTTGCACAGCTCCTTGATATCGAGGTTCATCGCCTGGTTGGTGTAGTTCGGGAGGGCCTTGCCGTCCTTGAAAGGGGTGTCCTTGTATTTCTCAAGAATGGCCCTGGTAACCTTGTTCAGTTCGATGGAGATACTGTCCGCCGTCTTAACGGTTGTGACCTCAATGTGGTCGCCCTTGACGTCGCTGCGGCGAAGGTTGTTGACGTCGGAGTGCCGGAGGCCGGAGAAGCAGCAGAAGAGGAAGATGTCCCGGATAGGATCCAGGTAGGCCTGGGCCTCGGAGAGCTCCAGGTCCCGGACACGGGCAATCTCATCCTTGGAGAGATAGATGACCTTCCGCTGCGTCATCTTGAGTGTCGGACGGAACTTCTTATAGTCCAGGTTGGTGTTGTAGCCCCGGTCGGTCGCCCAGTTCAGGAACCAGCGCAGGTAGCCTAGCTTCTTCTCGATGGTGGAGTTCTTCAGGCCCACCAGGTCTTCCTGATCATAGCCCTCCCTGTCTCCCTTCTTTTTTCGAGGGGTCTTGAGGACCTTGCTGTCGCGCATATACGCGACGAACTCCGTCAAGGTCGCCTCCGTCAGATCGGAGAACTTGATATTCTTCTTGAAGGTCGTCAAATCGACGCGCATTGCCTCCATCTTCTCGAAGGTGGCCTCTGTCCAGGCGTTCTTCTCGCCGCACTCCTTCAGAAACATATCATAGACCTTGAAGAAGTCGTGTTCCTTGGGCTTGCACTCCTTCTTGGGCTCCGGAGCGGGCTTCTGAGGAACGGATCCGTTCAGCCGGTTCTCATACTTCTTTTGAAGTTGAGACGGCGTCGGGATCTGGTCGATGGCCTCGAAGAACTTGAAAGTAGAATCCATCTGGTCCTTGATGTTCCGGAGCTCATTGTTGATGGACAGGGCAGTCTCTCCCTTGGGGCCTTTGTAGCCGGACTTGACCAGCTGGGCTTCGTCATCCCAAGCAGACTTGTTGTTGATCTGGCAACCTGTCTTGAGGTCCAGTCGTTGTCCGTTGAACGTGGTGCGTAGCCGTATCTGGAAAAGGTCATTGTTCTTTCCGTAAGCCCTCAGTTTGAAAGCGACATTTCTCTTGATCTTCATGGCGTCTCTTTGTTAAAATCGTGGCCCAATAATGGCCCAATTTTGCTCAAAGCCGAGCATCGTTGTTTGCAAAGATACGCAATAGAAACTATTCCTGCAAGGGTTTACGAAGGGTGTTGTACTTGGTTTACGATTCTCGCTCTCTCCGCAAAAAGGTCTTGGATTGCTCCAAGACCTTTTTTGCGGAGAAACGTTAATACGAGTGTGCCGCAGGCGGGCTAATCCAGTTCTATCATATACTCCCTCAACAACGCTATTTCTTCCAGCGTCAACGGATCCACCGTGTCGGAATGCCTAGTGGTTGCCCAGTTCAACACCAACTGATTGATACTCTGAACTTGCGGATATCCATAACGTCTAAGGTATGAGACCATCTCATACAGGACGCAGCTTTGGAACAATCCGGCCCTGGAATTCCTCTGACGGGTATGCCGCCCAAAGAAAGTGGTCAATTCATAGTCCTTTGACAGGTCGCTTTCCGACACACCCAGCAAAGCCTCTATGAGAAACGCCAAAGTACCTGTGCGGTCCGCTCCAGCGGTACAGTGAAAATAAACCGCCCTGCCTTCTCCCAGCCATCCAATGATACACCTTATGGCCTGTTGATATAATTCTTCAGTTTTACCAGTTCCCCTTCCCAGATATCTCTCTACGGGCAGAAGAAGATACTCTACGCCCTCTACGACTGGTCCTGCCTTAGATTCACCAGGTACCGACCCTCGCATATCCAGATCCACAGATATTCCCAGTTCATCCAGGAAAATATCCTTTCCTTCCCTGCTTATCCGCTCCAGCCTGGCTCCCCTGAACAGTTTGCCATAGGCGATATGACCTCCGTCAACCTTCCATCCTCCCAGGTCACGCATATTGGGAGCGACTCCGTCAAAGATATGCACCTTACCTGCCTGGGAAACCATCCCTTTATTCTTATAGTCCTTTACATAGGAAACTGTATAACCCGCATCTCCTGAATAATCAACCTCTTCCAGATATCTCCAGATCCCTTCGTCTGCGGCACTATAACCAACTGCCACCTGTGCGTTGGCGCACACACAGGCAGCTGACAATAAAACTATCAGAAGAAATCTTCTAAACATTCATCTTAATCTGACACCGGACGTTATGTATCAGCCACACTAAGTTAAGGTTAATCTGAGATTAAAGCCAAAAAATGCATATATTTGTTAGACTAGCTACAAACTAAACTGACTGAGATATGAGCAGATTTGCAGCATACCTGAGGAAACTGACCGATATGTCATACCACACTGACTATCAGGGTGCAAGTGCCTCTATACGCAACAACATAGCTTTCAGAGGCCCGAATGTATTTATTCTGGCCTGCGCCATCATAATAGCCTCTGTCGGCCTGAACGTCAATTCCATCCCGGTAATCATAGGCGCCATGCTTATATCCCCCGTGATGGGGCCAATATTAGGATTTGCATTCGGACTGGGCACCAATGACATTAATCTTGTCAAGGAGTCTTTGAAGAACTATCTGGTGATGGTGCTTATAAGCATTCTCGCTTCCACATTGTTCTTTGTACTCTCCCCTCTCAACCTCGAGAATCCTACCGAGCTGCTGGCCCGTACAAGGCCCTCTATTTACGATGTGCTCATAGCCCTGTTCGGAGGCCTTGCCGGCATCTTGGAAACCTGCCGTAAAGACAAAGGTACGGTGATTTCAGGCGTTGCCATTGCCACTGCGCTTATGCCTCCGCTCTGCACCGTCGGATACGGTATCTCAATTCTAAAACTGTCCTATATCCTCGGCGCACTGTATCTTTTCCTTATAAACAGCATCTTCATTGCCCTGGCAACCTTCGCTGCGGTCAAATACCTTCGTTTCCCTTCTGCAGAGGGGGCTGGAAGCAGCAAGCAGATGCCGTCCAGGGCGGTTGCCGCAATACTCGTCCTTATTATAGTACCGAGTATTTATTCTGCGGTACTTATGGTAAAGGAGAACAACTTCAACATTCACGCAGAGAAGATAGTTTCGGCAAACAAAGCCATCGGAAGAGGCTTCATATACGACTACAATACCGATCTCAAGAGCAAGCCTCCAGTGCTGAACCTGTTTATGGCCGGAGAAGCCCTCAGCGACCAGGCAAAGGAGCAGATATACAAAGAAGCCGAAATCTACGGCATCACCCGCGGCCAGATACAGTTCCACGAGGACGCCTCCATGCAAGGTGAGATGATGTCCCAGACGGAACTGGTCACTGCAATTTACGAGCGCAGCGACCGTCAGATCACAGCCCTCAGTGATTCTATCGCTTCGCTTAAGTCTTCCCTCAACTATTATCAAGACAAGGAACTCCCCACCGAGACCCTTTCAAAGGAATTGTTCGCCCAGTACCCCGCTATCACAAACCTGATTCTTACCAGAGGCTCCAGCGTTGATTCGCAGACAGGTAATTCTTCTGACCAGATTGTCGCCATCCTGACCAGCAAGAACCGCCTTGACAAGGAATCCCTAGGCAGGATAGAACGGTGGCTGAAAATCCGACTGAACACTGATTCCATAACAGTGATGGAGCAAGTGGCAGAATAAAAAAAATGACCGGCTTTGACCGGTCATTTTTTAATATCAGGAGTTGCTCCTATTTGCATTCAACTGCTTTCTGCTGGGCAGGAAGATACTTGAGGTAGTTCTTCATATAGCGGTTGAATCCGTCAACCTCTTCTGAAGTAGGAACTATTTCCTCACCTTCGTTGCCTGCAAATACTACTTCCTCAAGATAGTCGGGAAGGCTGCGCTTGCCTGCGTTGTTAACCAGGAAAGAGGCCAAAAGGGCCATTCCCCAGGCACCGCCCTCTCCTGCCGTCTCCATTACGGAGATAGGCGAAGCCAGGGCTGCGGCAAGGACTCTCTGTCCGACACCCTTGGTCTTGAAAAGACCGCCGTGTCCGGTTATCCTGTCAACCTTGACGTTCTCTTCGTTGAAAAGAATGTCATTGCCGACTTTAAGGACGGCTACGGACGCATACAGGTTGGCCCTCATGAAGTTGGCAAGGGTGAACTTGTCCAGGGCGTGGCGGACGAGCATCGGGCGGCCTTCTGCAAGGCCTACCACGGGCTCTCCCGAGATGAAGTTGTAGGATACGAGGCCTCCGCAGTCTGTATCGCCCTTCATTGCGTTGTTGTAGAGCATTCCGTATAGTTTGTTCCTGTCTACGGGAATTCCCATAAGCTCTTCGAACTCCTGGAAGATGCCTACCCACGCATTGAGGTCGGAGGTACAGTTGTTACAGTGAACCATGGCTACCGGACTTCCGTCAGGAGTGGTCACTATGTCAATCACCTCGTGAGGCTTTGCAAGGTCTTTTTCAAGAACAAGCATCGAGAACGAGGATGTTCCGGCAGAAACGTTTCCAGTGCGGGGCTTGACGGCGTTCGTAGCCACCATTCCGGTTCCGGCGTCTCCCTCAGGAGGGCAGAACGGAGCGCCTGGCTGCAGGTGGCCTGTGATGTCCAGCCTGCGGACGCCTTCCTCGGTAAGATAGCCGGCGTTCTCGCCCGCTACCAGCACCTTGGGAAGTATGTCCTTCAGTTTCCAATTGAACTTCTTGGGAGCCACCAGAGCGTCGAACTTTTCTACCATTTCGGCAGAATAGTCCTTTGTCTTGGGATCCACGGGAATCATTCCGGAAGCATCACCTATTCCGAGCACCTTCTGTCCTGTAAGTTTCCAGTGAACGTATCCTGCAAGAGTGGTCAGGAAAGTGATGTTTCCCACGTGAGGCTCTTTGTCCAGGATGCACTGATACAGATGGGAAATGCTCCAGCGCAGAGGTATGTTGAATTTGAAAAGTTTGGACAGTTCGGCTGCTGCCGCCCCTGTATTGGTGTTACGCCAGGTACGGAACGGAACCTGAATGTCGTTGTTCTTGTCAAAAGCCATGTAGCCGTGCATCATAGCGCTGATGCCGATAGCTGCAAGGTGCTCTATTTCAACCTCGTACTGCTTGAGAACATTGGCCCTGAGGTCTGCATAGCAAGACTGGAGTCCATACCATACAGATTCGGTGGTGTATGTCCACAGACCATTGACCAGCTGGTTCTCCCACTCGTGGCTGCCCTGGGCGATAGGCACATTGGCCTCGTCAATCAGGACGGCCTTGATGCGGGTTGAACCGAATTCGATTCCCAGCACGGCCCTGCCGGTCTGTATTGTTTCTTTTGCGTTCATATAGCCTACTTGAGAGCCTTGTTAAGGAGGTAGTATACCTCGTTGGTGCGGATTTCCTTCTTGAAGTCGGAAATGTTGGTGTTCTTGTTGATGTGGAGCATCTCAATGCCAGCCATCTCGGCGAAGTCCTCCCAATACTCAGGAGTAACGTCGTAGCTGAATGCAGAGTGATGGGTTCCTCCAGCGAGGATCCAGGCGCCTGCGCCAACCTCGAAGGTAGGCTGAGGGATCCAGAGAGCGGAAGCCACTGGCAGATTCGGCATCGGCTTAGGCTCTATGCACTCTACGTCCTGGATGATCAGGCGGAAGCGGTTGCCAAGGTCAACAACGGTAGCCTTGATGCCGGGGCCTGTCTTGGAAGTGAACACCAGACGGGCGGTCTGCTGCTTGCGGATACCGATTCCAAGGAAGTGAACCTCCAACTTGGGTTTGTCGCTTGCGATCATAGGGCAGATCTCGAGCATATGGCTCTGCAGGCAGGAACTCTTGTCACCTGCGAAGTTGAGGGTGTAGTCCTCGAGGAAGGAGCATCCTGTAGGCAGGCCCTGGGTCATTACCCAAAGGGTCCTGTAGAGGCAGGCTGTCTTCCAGTCGCCTTCTGCTCCGAATCCGTAGCCCTCTTCCATGAGGCGCTGTGAGGCGAGGCCCGGAATCTGGTCGAAACCGCAGAAGTCGGGAGCGTCAACGTCAGCGTCGCCGAGGTCGTCGAAGTTGGTGGTGAAAGCGGTGGCGCCTTCGTCCTTGAGAACACGGCGCAGGGCAATCTCTGCCTTGGCAGAGTTGCGCACCTTCTCCCAGTATACCTTCTCACCGGACTCGTCGATCTTGATGGTATAGAGCTTCTTGTACTCCTCTACCAGGGCGTCGGTCTCGGCGTCGGTAACCTTCTTGTAATATTCCATAAGGGAAGATACCGGATAGTAGTCTACGTGGTATCCGAGCCTCTGCTCGAACTCTACGCGGTCTCCGTCGGTAACTGCCACGTTGTTCATATTCATACCGAACATAAGGCAGCGTACTTCCTTGGCGTCAGCGACACCGGCTGCAACACGTGCCCATACGGCAATCTTCTTCTGGACGTCCTCGTTCTTCCAGTAGCCTACCACCACCTTGCGGGCAACGCGCATACGGGTGCAGATGTGACCGAACTCGATGTCGCCGTGGGCGCTCTGGTTGAGGTTCATGAAGTCCATGTCGATGGAATCCCAGGGGATCTCGGCATTGTACTGGGTATGGAAATGGAGAAGAGGTTTCTCCAGAGCCTGGAGACCCTTGATCCACATCTTGGCAGGAGAGAAAGTGTGCATCCAGGTAATGATACCTACGCACTTGGGCTCGTTGTTGGCGGCTTTCATTACAGCCTCAACCTCCTTGCTGCTGTTTGCGGTTCCCTTGTAGACTATCTTGATGGGGATGTTTCCTGAGGCGTTGAGGCCTTCTACCATCTCCTTGGAATGTCCGTCAACCTGTACTACTGCGTCGCCTCCGTAAAGAAGCTGCGCACCGGTCACGAACCAAACTTCAAAGTTTTCAAACTGTTTTATCATTTCTGTGTTTTAGTGTTATTGTTATTTCTTTTTCTGGCCGTAGTAAGCGTTGGGGCCGTGTTTGCGGCTGTAGTGCTTCTCTACCAGAAGAGGGTTCATTGTCAGGTCGGGGTTCAGGCTGAAAGCTACGAATGCCATCTTGGCGCACTGCTCCATAACCTTGGCGTTGTACACAGCGTTGTCCGGAGACGTGCCCCAGGAGAACGGTCCATGATTCTTCACCAGGACGGCAGGAGTATGGTCAGGGTTGATCTTCCTGATGTTCAGGAATTCGTCCACAATTACGTTGCCTGTTTCCAGCTCGTACTGGCCTTCCACTTCGGCCTTGGTCATGTCCCTGGTACAAGGAATGTCCTTGTAGAAATAGTCGGCGTGGGTGGTGCCGATATTGGGAATGTCCCTTCCAGCCTGGGCGAAAGCAGTAGCGAAGGTAGAGTGCGTATGCACTACTCCCTGGATATTGGGGAATGCCTTGTACAGGACAAGATGGGTGGGCGTATCGGAAGAAGGATTCAGGTCTCCTTCCACCACGCGTCCGGTCTCAAGGTCTACGACAACCATATCGGATGCCTTCATCTGGTCATAGCTTACGCCTGACGGTTTGATGACCACCAGACCTTTCGCGCGGTCGATCCCGGAAACATTGCCCCAGGTGAAGATCACCAGGTCCTGTTTCACGAGATCCAGATTCGCACGAAATACTTTTTCTTTCAGCTCTTCCAGCATATTACCAAAGAACTATGTACAGGAACACGATGATGGCAAGGATGCACAGACCGCCGATGTTGTATCCCCTTGTGGTATGGAATGCGGAGAGGTCCGTACGGAGGGCCTTCTCGTCCTCCTTGTCGTCCTTGGCGTTGCCGATCAGCCAGATAGCGTGCATTCCTACAAGCACTCCGAAGAAGAAGAATGCCTGGAAGCCGATATCGTTCAGATATGCTATGAAGTTGTTGTCAGGTGTTGCGGTTGCAGGCAGGCACTTGTACCAGATGGTGACGATAAGAGCCAGGACAATGAAGATGATACCGGCACAGCCGAGTCTCTTGCCCCATTTTACCATAGTGGCCTGATCCTTCTCAGAGAGAGGCTCGGACTTCACGAATTTCTTGTCGATGAGGGAGATGATAACCATCATGGCAAGCAGGATCATGAAGATGTAGCCGGCACGCAGCTGGAATGCAACTTGAGGCATAGTAAGCTTGAAGAGAACTCCGAGAGGAATTGTAGCGATAGCTGTCCAAACGGCTGCCTTTGCGGAAGCACGCTTCCAAAGGAGACCCATTCCGAATACGCAGACGATACCAGGATAAATGAATCCTGAGTACTCCTGGATATACTGGAAGGCCTGGTCGAGACCGCCGAGGAGAGGCTTGACTGCGATGGCTGCGATGATGAGGGCAACCAGCGAAGTGATACGACCTACGGTTACAAGGTTCTTGTCAGTTGCATCCTTCTTGATGTACTTCTTGTAAATATCCATTGTGAAGAGGGTTGAAGTACTGTTGAACATAGATGCAAGTGAAGAGATGATGGCTGCTGCGAGGGCGGCGAAGGAAAGACCCTTCACAACCGGAGGAGCGAAGTTGAGGATGAGCCAAGGATAGGCGTCGTCAGCTACGCGGATGCTTCCCTGCAGGTTGGAAACCAGTTCAGGGTGCTGGGTGATGTAGAATGCGCAAACACCAGGAAGAACGGCGATGATAGGCACGATGAGCTTGAGGAATCCGGCGAAGATGAGACCCTTCTGGGCTTCCTCGACGCTCTTGGCTGCAAGACCCTTCTGGATGATGTACTGGTTGAATCCCCAGTAACCCAGGTTGGTGAGCCACATTGCTCCGAATACGGCAACAAGACCAGGAACGTTTGCATATGCGGCAGGATTATGAGATTCCTGGACGATCAAGTGCAGATGCACGTCCTTGGCGTATTCACCGCTGGTAAGTGTCTGGTATACGGTAGAAAGACCGGCCATAGGGCCGCCGCCGTTGGCGTTGCCCACGAACTTGAGGGCGAAGAAAGCGGTGATGAGACCGCCGCCGATGAGGAAGGTAACCTGCATTACGTCAGTCCAGGCCACTGAAGCAAGACCTCCGTAGATGGAGTAAACACCTGCTATGATGTACAGGGCCATTACAATGATCATCCTCATGGAGATGGTCGTAGAACCAATTGCCAGGCTTACGCCCTGGAGACCAAGGATCTGCTCGATGGCGAGAGCTCCGAGCCAGGCTACGGAGGTAAGGTTTACGAACACATAGAGGAAGAGCCAGAGAACGGAGAATGCTACACCCACGCCGTCGTTGTACCTCTCGCGAAGGAACTGAGGGATGGTGAAGATCTTCTTCTTGAGCATAAGAGGAAGCAGCCATTTACCGATTACAACGAGAGTGAGGGCTGCCATGATCTCGTAAGCCGCGGTAGCGATTCCGTCACGGAATCCGGTACCGGACATACCGATAAGCTGTTCGGCCGAAATGTTGGCCGCGATGAGAGAGGCGCCCACTGCCCACCAGGTAAGGGTGTTACCTGCAAGGAAGTAGTCGCTTGCGCTCTTCTCCTCTCCCTTCTTGGTACGGCCGAGGAAAAGGCCGAGGAAGATGAGGAGGCAGAGATAAACAATCAGGATGATAAGGTCTACGGTCTTGAATCCGGATGCGGTGATAACTGATCCGAGGGAGCCGAGAGCCTTTCCAGTCTGGTCAAATAGGTTCATTGTAAATATGTTTTAGTAATTACTTAGTGACTGAGAATGCGAATACGCAATGGCTGTAGTACTTCTCTCCGGGACGGAGCACTGTAGAAGGCCAGTCCGGCTTGTTGGGTGAATCCGGATAATGCTGGGTCTCCAGGCAGATGGCTCCGCGGTAGGCGAATATCTTGCCTCCCTTGCCCACGGTCTTGCCGTCAAGGAAGTTGCCGGTGTAGACCTGAAGGCCGGGCTCGTTGGTGTAGATGTCAAGGGTGATGCCGTTGGCAGGGTTGGTCAGGCGGCAGGCCAGGGCGCTCTCGTCACCCTTGGTGTCCAGTACGTAGTTGTGGTCGATTCCGCTTCCGTTCTTGAGCTGGACGTCGTCAGCGGCGATATCCTTGCCGATAAGCTTGGGAGTTGTGAAGTCGAACGGAGTTCCGGCAACGGGGTCGATAGTTCCGAAAGGAATGGAAGTCTCGTTGATGGGGGTATAGCCGGAAGCGTTGATGTACATGATCTCGTCGCATACGCTGTGGTTCTGAGGGTCTCCTCCAAGGTTGAAGTATGCGTGGTTGGACATGTTGATGACGGTGGGCTTGTCGGTGGTTGCCTCGTACTTGATGTCGATGGCGTTGGCATCGGTCAGGGTGTAAGTCACGTAAGCCACTACGTGTCCGGGGAACTGCATATCTCCGTCAGGAGAATCCATCTTGAGTTTCAGATGGGAGGCGTCGGCCTCTACAACTTCGTAAACCTTGTTGTGCCAGCCGGTGAAACCTCCGTGGAGGCAGTTGGTCCCGTCATTGTGAGGGAGTTCATACTGAACTCCGTCAATTGAGAAGAGACCGCCGTCAATTCGGTTGGCATAACGGCCGAGGGCTGCTCCGTAGTTGGAGTCGCCGTTCTCGGGGAAATAACTCTTTACGTTGTCGAATCCGAGAACTACGTCAGTGTAGACGCCGTTCTTGTCCGGAACCATAATTGAAACGATGCGGCCGCCGAAATTGGTAATGGCCACCTCCATGCCGGACGCATTGGTCAGAGTGTACAAAGCTGTGCTCTGTCCCTGGTATTCGGCAACGAAGTTTGCCGGATCCAGACCGCTCTTGGGTCCCTGGGCCGGTTTTGATTTACACGCCACGACAGCCAGAGCTGCAAGCGCAATTGCAAAAAACTTTTTCATTGCTTATAATAATTGTTAATCTTGTTTCATCCAGACGATCATGTCTCCGGCTCCCCTGTGATTCCAGGCATAGTAAGGGATGAGGGTAAGTCCGGTATCCTTCACGAGTATCTCGTCGATGCCGTAGAGCTTGGAAGCGTCCCTGTGCACCAGGAGTTCCGGCTCCTCGCCCAGGACAACCTCGCGGACTTTCAGTCCAGGGTTGTCAGGCCACTCTGCGCAGTAGACTATAGGACCCCTTTCAATTGCGATGCGGCCTTCGTCGTCCTTTACAAGGTCGTTGGCCTTGACGATCCTGGGCTCCATGTCCATCTCCAGGGTTACAACGTCACCGGCTTTCCACTCGCGGTCGATGCAGAAGTAGCCCTTCTGGAGTTCGGCCTCGATTTCCTGGCCGTTGAGGGTTACCCTGTAACCGAGGTCGACGTCGTCGTCATAGTGGTAGAGATCCGAAGGCAGAACCTCGTCGCGTACCCATCCGGGGATACGCAGCTTGAGGGTGAAGCCCTTCTTGGGAGCCTCGGTCACCTGCAGTTTCACGAGTCCGTTCCAAGGATACTCGGTATCCATCTTCAGGGAGACTTTTCCGTTCTTTACGGAATCGTGCATTGTGTTGGCCATGTAGAGGTTCACGTACAGGTCATTGTCCTTGACGGCATAGACGTATCCGGGAACCGAGGGGATGAAGCGGCAGATGTTGGAAGGGCAGCAGGCGCAGCCGAACCAGTCCTGCCTCTGGTGACGTCCGTCGGACTCCAGGGGGTTTGGATAGAAGAAGGTGCCTCCGTCCAGGGACACTCCGGAGATGACTCCGTTGTAGAGCGACCTTTCGAGCACGTCGTAATATTTGGAATCTCCGTGAAGGAGGAACATCCTGTGGTTGAAGTAAACGTTGCCCACGGCTGCGCAGGTCTCGCAGTATGAGGTCAGGTTGGGAAGTTCGTAAGCGTCTCCGAAGGCCTCTCCGTCCCTGCGGGCTCCAACACCTCCGGTGAGATAGATTTTCTTGCCTACCATATTGTCCCAGATCCTGTCGATGACGTCGATGTACTCAGTCTGTCCGGTGAGGGCTGCGATGTCGGCAATTCCGGAGTAGAAGTACTCTGCCCTTACGGCGTGACCTACGGCCTCGTCCTGCTCCATTACGGGAACGTGGGACTGCCTGTAAGCCTCTGCGCCTTTCTCTCCGCGGCCGCGCATGTCAATGAAGAACTTGGCCTCGTCAAGGTATTTCTTGTCTCCGGTGAGGATGTAGAGTTTTGCGAGGGCCATCTCGGCTATCTGGTGGCCGGGAACCCTTACCTGCTGGCCTTCACCGGGGCCTATCTCGCGGCAGACGCAGTCGGCATAAGCGATGGCTATGTCAAGGAAGTTGCGCTTTCCGGTTGCCCTGTAGTGAGCAATTGCGCCTTCTATCATATGGCCGAGGTCGTAAAGTTCGTGGCTGTCCTCTATCTGAACCCACCTTTCTGCTCCGGACCACCTGTGCGGATGCTCAGGGTTCCTTGTCCTGGCGGTGTATAGATATCCGTCAGGCTCCTGGGCTGCGGCCACTATGACAAGCACGCTGTCGATGTATGCCTCGAGGGCAGGGTCGGGATATGTCTGAAGGAGGTATGAAGCGCCTTCGATAGTCTTGTATACGTCAGTGTCGTCAAACGGCAGGCCTGCGACTCTGAATCCGAGGTTTTCGGATGAGTGCATCTGCTGGGCGGCCTCATCGAAATTACGGTAGCGGCCGGTCTCTTCGCACTTGCTGAATGCAAGGGGGATGGTCACTTCCCTGGAGGCCTTGAGCCTCTGGCCCCAGAATGCATCTGAAACTTCGACTGAAGTGAATGCCACAGGGGTGTACGGATAGTTGTGATCCTGCTCTTTCTTGGAACAAGAAACCAATGAAACAAGGGCTGCCAGAGCCAACGACGAGATTAAAAATCTATGGTTCATATAGTTTTAGCGTTTAGTCTTGATTTAAACGAAAGTTATTCCATCAAAAATAGAAAAAAAACGGGGAAAAAGCAACGTTTTAGTATATTTGCAACATCTAATCTATGTTCTTTGAAATGGGGATGTTTTGGTTTTGACAGCATTGATGTCGGACAGTAAGCACGCCGGGCTTCGGAAGCAGGCCCGTTAAACTCAGTTTCCAAACAATTAGTAGGCAACTACAACTATTCATACGCTTGCTAATCCTCCAAGAGGAAGGCATTAATCGGAGCCGCCTAGGCTGCGGCACCGACGTATATCCCTCCGTCCTTTAGGCCGGTTATGGACGGGACCAGGGGTATCATCCAAACCGGATGCACGGAGCGATTCTCCTAAGCTCCGCCAAGACTCAGGAGATAAGCTGCAAATAGTCCGTCTTCCAGCGGTTTGCAGCCGACAACCATTGGAAGAATAAGCGTGTAGAAAGCTCTCCGGTGCTTTGTTTGGACGGCGGTTCGAGTCCGCCCATCTCCACGAAAAAGGGCCACCCACGGGTGGCCCTTTTTCGTGGAGAGTAATTCGTAAAAAATTAGCATATTTGCAGTATGGAAAAGATGGTGTGGGATCCGCTGAGAAAGAAGGAGGTGGCGCTGACTCCGGAGGAGGAGGTGCGCCAGTGGTTCATTGGAGTCCTGGAGCATCAGATGGGTGTTCCTCAGCATATGATGCGCAGCGAGGTGGCTTTCACATTCGGCAGTTCCAAGAAGAAATACAGGGCTGACATCCTGGTTTTCGGGAAGGACACTTCCCCGGTGGCGGTGGTGGAATGCAAGAACGCAGACACTGAGTTGAATTCCGCCGTGCTGGAACAGGCGCTGCGCTACAACCAGGCTATGGGAGCGCCCTGGATAATGATTACAAACGGAAAGCAGACTTTCATTGCCCATAAAGGGCAGTTTATAGACAAAGTACCCTCGTACGATGACCTGTGTTCAAACTGAAGGCTTCCTTGACAAGCCCATATTCGGAATAGTGTCCGAAGAAGCGGCCAAGATGGGCGTGAGGGCGTTCGTCATAGGAGGCTATGTGCGCGACTGCTTCCTGGGACGTCCCGGCAACGACATCGACATTGTCGTGGAGGGCAGCGGGATGGACCTGGCCGCCGCCGTCGGCAAGCGCGTCCGCTCAAAGGTATCCCTTTTCAAGAACTTCGGCACCGCAATGCTGCGCTTCAAGGGGGACGAAATAGAGTTCGTGGGCGCGCGCAAGGAATCCTACCACAGGGAGTCTCGCAAGCCCGTGGTCGAAGACGGCACCCTTGAGGACGACCAGCTGCGCAGGGACTTCACAATCAACGCGATGGCGTTCAGCCTGCAGCAAGACAGTTTCGGAGAACTGGTGGACCCCTTCGGAGGCATCAGGGACCTGGCGGCAGGAATAATCCGCACGCCCCTGGATCCCGACACCACGTATTCCGACGACCCTCTGCGTATGCTGCGCGCAATACGCTTCGCTACAAAACTCAGCACTGACGGACTGCAGTTCACCATAGTTCCCGAATCCCTGGAATCCATGCGAAGGATGAAGGACCGTATGAGCATCCTCTCTAAGGAAAGGATAGTGGAGGAACTGAACAAGATACTGGTTTGCGCCAAGCCTTCAAAGGCGTTCGAGCTTATGGACAGTACGGAGCTGCTGGATTATATACTCCCCCAGCTGACTGCGCTCAAGGGCGTCGAGAGCATAGAAGGCAGGGGCCACAAGGAGAATTTCTCCCACTCGCTTCTGGTGCTGGACAATGTCTGCGCGGCAGACAACGGCCCCGAGCCCAACCTCTGGCTGCGCTGGGCCGCCCTGCTGCACGACATAGGCAAGCCCATCTCCAAGAAATACATACCCGGACAGGGCTGGACCTTCCACGGTCACGACGTCATAGGCGCCAAGATGATCCCCAAGATCTTCACCGCCCTCAAGATGCCCCTGAACGAGAAGATGAAGTACGTCCAGAAACTGGTGCGCCTGCACCTCAGGCCCATCGCCCTGGTGGACGACGGCGTCACGGACTCCGCCGTCAGGCGGCTCCTCTTTGACGCCGGAGACGACATCGACGACCTGATGCTCCTTTGCCACGCCGACATCACTTCCAAGAATCCGGTTAAAGTGGCCCGCCTGCACGAGAATTTCGAACTGGTGAAACGCAAGCTGGTGGAAGTTGAGCAGAAGGACGAGATACGCAACTTCAAGAACCCTATCACCGGAGAATACATTATGGAAGTCTACGGCATAGGCCCTTGCAAGGACATAGGCATAATCAAGGAATTCGTGAAGGAAGCCATACTGGACGGAATCATAGGCAACAACTTCCCCGAGGCCGACGCCCTGATGCGCCGGAAGGCCGCCGAAATGGGTCTTACAGCAAAATGATAGACAGCTATATAGACTACATAGCTTCTGTACGCAGATATTCCCCGCGTACGCAGCAGATATACAGGGAAGTCCTGGAACATTTCGCCTCCAGCTGCAACATTACGGACTTCTCCACCGTCAACGCTGCCCAGGTGCGCGGCTACGAAATGTACCTTCTTGACGAAAAAGGCCTGGACTCCCGCACCGTCAACCTCCACCTGAGCGTGCTCAGCGGATTCTTCCGCTTCCTTATGCACGAAGGAATCCTTGAATCCAACCCCTGCAGGACAGTGTCGCGTCCCAAGACGGGCAAGCGACTCGCGGACTTCTACAGGCAGGATGCGATGGAAGAGTATTTCAAGGCTACGCAGACGTACGTTACGGAGTCTGACATGGGTATGGAAGAACGCTACCGAAAGCGTCTCGCCCGCCTTATCATATCAATTCTGTACGATACAGGAATGCGCCGCAGCGAACTCATTTCCCTGAAGCGTGGCGACGTCGATTTTACCAGGAGGGTGGCACGCGTCCGGGGCAAGGGCGACAAAATTAGGGAGATTCCGCTCATCCCTTCTCTTTGTGAAGAAATTTCATTATATTTACAATCGGTTGAATCAATGGAAGGGTGCGATACGGGGCCTGACGCTCCCCTTCTGGTCACTTCCAAAGGCAAAGCCTTATATCCGGTCTACATTGACCGAACCGTTAAGGAAGAAATAGGAAGCGTAGCGTCTATAACGGGACGGAAGTCCCCCCACGTACTCAGGCACTCCCTGGCAACCGGACTGCTGAACGACGGAACTGACCTGAACTCCATAAAGGAACTTCTGGGTCACTCTTCCCTGGCCGCGACGCAAGTCTACACGCACAATTCCATTGAGAAACTCAAAACAGTTTATGATAACGCCCATCCAAGGGCAAAAAGCGGAGGTAACAATGGAGATTAAAATCAAATCCCTTAAGTTCGACGCAGACCAGAAACTCCTGGACTATGTCGAGAAGAAAGTCAAGAAACTTGAAAGATTCAATGAAGGAATCGTGAATGTCGACGTGAACCTCACCCTTCTGCAGGAACCTGACAACAAGAACGTAAAACTCCATGTCCATGTTCCGGGAGAGGAAATGATTATCGAGCGCAACGCCAAGACCTTCGAGGAGGCAATTACCGACAGCGTTGACGCAATGAAAGAAAAGCTCACCAGAGCAAAGGAAAAACGCTACGAGGCATAAATAAAAAAGGCGGTCAGTCGACCGCCTTTATTTTTTATATATCTCCAGATTATTTCATAGAGATTGCTACGATTGAGCAAGGAGGAAGAGTTACCTCCACTCCGTCCTTGGTCACCTTGTAGTTCTTGAACTCCTTCTCGCTCACCTTGTTGGCGGTTGCGCCGAAGTTGTTGAAGTCGTGCACGTCAGCAGAAGTGAGGATGCTGGCTCCGGTAACGGACTTAACTGAATCCCTGTCGAATTTTACGAGTACCTTCTTGGAGGCCTTGAGGTCGGTATTCACAAGGTCGAAGTTGAGCACACCGTCTTTGCGGGAAGCGGTTGCGCTGACTGCAGGAACCTCGCCGCCGCGGTTGGCCTTCACGCTGGTTGTCTGTACGTCTGAGTCAAGGAACTCGGCGTCCTGATGCACGTTGTACATCTTGAACACGTGATAGGTAGGAGTAAGCACCATCTCGGTGTCGTTGGTGAGGATCATAGCCTGGAGCACGTTTACAACCTGGGCTATGTTGGCCATCTTGAGACGCCTGGTGTACTTGTGGAAGATGTTGAAGTTGAGCGCTGCAACTATGGCGTCCCTGAGGGTGTTCTGCTGATAGAGGTGGCCGCGTACGGTGCCGGGCTCCTCGTCGAACCAGGTTCCCCACTCGTCCAGGAGGAGACCTATGCGGTTGTCAGGATCGTAAGAATCCATTATGGCGATATGCCTCTTGAGAACAGGCTCTACCTCCAGGGTCTTGGAGAGGACGTCGTAGTAGTTGGCGTCGTCGAAGATTGTGGCTGCTCCCTTTGAGCCGGTCCAGGTCATACAGGTGTAGTAGTGCAGGGATACTCCGCTCATCTGGTTGCCGATAGCCTTCATCAGGACCTCGGTCCAGTCATAATCGTAGTCGGATGCACCGGATGCGATCTTGTACAGACGGTTTCCGCTATAGTTGCGGAGATATGTGGCATACCTGCGGTATGTGTCCGAGTAGTACTGAGGAGTCATGTTTCCACCGCATCCCCAGGCCTCGTTTCCGATTCCGAAATACTTTACCTTCCAGGGCTCTTCGCGTCCGTTGGCGCGGCGCTGGTTGGCTATGGTGCTCTGGCTGTCAGAGGTCATATACTCTACCCATTCTGCCATTTCCTCGACAGAACCGCTTCCTACATTACCGGAAATGTATGGCTCTATTCCCAGCATTTCGCAGAGGTTGAGGAATTCGTGGGTTCCGAAGGAGTTGTCCTCCATGGTTCCGCCCCAGTTGTTGTTGCTGATTCTGGCACGTGTTTCCAGGGGACCGATTCCGTCCCTCCAGTGATAATCGTCGGCGAAGCATCCGCCCGGCCAGCGCATTACAGGAACCTTAAGCTCCTTGAGGGCTTCGAAGACATCCTTGCGGTAGCCGTCGATATTGGGGACCTTGGAGTCTTTCCCGACCCACAGGCCTCCGTAGATACAACGTCCCAGATGCTCTGAGAACTGTCCGTAGATCTCCTTGGGGATCTGCACGCCAGTACCTCCGTCGTGGATGAGGACGGTGGCATCCTGGGCATAGGCGCTTATGCCAAGCATAGCGGCCGTAAGGAATAAAAATACTTTTTTCATATATCAGAGTTAGTGTTATTTGCTCTCCTGGGGCTTCTTCACTTCCTGGGGCTTACGCACGTCCTTGGACTCGAACATAGCCTTGTAGTCATCTTCGGACACGCGCTTGCACATTCCTTCGAAGGAAGCGCCTATCTCCAGCTGGATGCGGGTATAATAGATATTGCCCTCTACCAGTGCGGGAGCCTTGAGGGACAGGGTGTCCTTTACATAAACGTCACCCTTGATCCTGCCCCAAACGTCGAGGCTGGTGCAGATGATGTTTCCTATCACCCTGGCTTTCTCGCCTACCACGGCCTTGCCTTTAGTGAGGATATCGCCCTCGAATGTTCCGTCCACGCGGATGTCGTTGTCTGAATAGAAACTGCCTTTGTAATAAGAGTGGGCCGATACGCGGCTTACCTCATTCACATTCTGGTTATCTGATGCCATAGCTTTTATTGGTTTCATTGTTATACTAATCCTTTTCCGTGACAATTCTTGTACTTGAGGCCGCTTCCGCAAGGGCAGGGGTCGTTCCTGCCTACTTTCTTGTCTACCTTGACAGGGGTGTTGGAACGCTGGTCACCGTTGGTAACCAGGTCTGTGCGGCGGGTCTGCAGGTTGCTCATATCGGTCTTGCGCGGCTGGGCTGCGCGTGCGGGAGCCGGCGTGGAAGCGTTCTCGCGCAGGGGCACGAAACTCCTGAGCAGGAAGCTGAGCACGTCCTTGTACAGGTTCTCGAGCATCTCCGCAAACAGGTTGTAGCTCTCTATCTTGTAGATAACGATAGGATCTTTCTGCTCGTAGGTGGCGTTCTGGACGCTCTGCTTGAGGTCGTCCATCTCGCGCAGGTGCTCTTTCCAATGCTCGTCTATATAATAGAGCGTTATTACCTTGCTGACTGTCTTGGCAATTTCCTTGCCCTCTGTCTCGTATGCCTTCTTGAGGTTGACCGAGAGGGTGAGGTTCTTGCGGCCGTCAGAAACGGGGATGGCTATGTTCTGGTACATAGAGCCCTGTTTCTCGTATATTTCCTTTATGAAGGGATAGAGTTTGGTGGACAGGTTTTCCATCCTGCGGTCATACACCTCGTGCATGTGGGCGCAGAGCTTGTCCGCTATCTCCTCTTCCTTTGCCTTGTTGAAGAATTCCTCGTCGAATCCGGTATCGATGGACAACTGGGCCATCACATATTCCTCGAAGTCCTTGAAAGGATATTTTCCGGCCTTGTCCAGTATGAGGCTGGCGGTGTCCAGCATCATATTCATAATGTCCACCTCTATCTTGTCTCCGGAGATGGCGTCGCGCCTGAGGGCGTATACTGAAGTACGCTGGTCGTTCATTACGTCGTCGTACTCCAACAGCCTCTTACGGATTCCAAAGTTGTTCTCCTCCACTTTCTTCTGGGCCTTCTCAATGGCGCTGGAAAGCATGGAGCCCTCGAGGGCCTCGTTGTCTGCCATTCCCAGCTTGTCCACCATAGCGGCAATCCTCTCGGAGCCGAACAGTCGCATCAGCTTGTCCTCCAGGGAAACGTAGAAGGTAGAAGAACCCGGGTCTCCCTGACGGCCGGAACGGCCTCGCAGCTGACGGTCTACGCGGCGTGAATCGTGACGCTCGGTACCTATGATGGCAAGGCCTCCCGCGGCCTTCACCTCAGGCGAAAGCTTGATGTCGGTACCACGACCCGCCATATTGGTGGCGATGGTGACGGTTGAGCGCTGGCCGGCCTGGGCTACGATCTCAGCCTCGCGGGCGTGCTCCTTGGCATTGAGCACGTTGTGCTTGATGCCGCGGCGCGTGAGCAGGCGGCTGAGCAGTTCGGAGGTCTCCACGTCGGTGGTACCCACCAGCACCGGACGGCCTTCCGATATGAGTTTCTGAACTCTTTCTATTACGGCGTTGTACTTGGCAAGCTTGGTCTTGTAGATGAGGTCGTCCTGGTCGTCCCTTATGACGGGCCTGTTGGTAGGGATTACCACTACGTCCAGCTTGTAGATGCTCCAGAACTCTCCCGCCTCCGTCTCTGCCGTACCGGTCATTCCGGAAAGCTTGTGGTACATACGGAAGTAATTCTGAAGGGTGATGGTGGCGAAGGTCTGGGTTGCGGCCTCAACCTTCACGTTCTCCTTTGCCTCAACGGCCTGGTGCAGTCCGTCGCTCCAACGGCGGCCTTCCATAATACGGCCGGTCTGCTCGTCAACTATCTTGATCTTGTTGTCGTCGATGATGTAATCCACGTCCTTCTCGAACATGGTGTATGCCTTGAGCAACTGGATTACAGTGTGGATACGCTCGCTCTTGAGGGAGAAGTCTTCCATCAGGGCGTCCTTCTTCTCCTGGCGCTCCGCCAGGGACAGGCCGCTCTTCTCTATTTCAGCAATGCCGGAACCTACGTCGGGGATCACGAAGAAGTCCTCGTCATTTATGGCCTTGGCAAGCACCTCGTGGCCCTTTTCGGTCATATCCACGCTGCGCTGCTTCTCGTTGATCACAAAGTAGAGAGGGTCGGTGACAATGTGCATCTCCTTCTCGTTGTCCTGCATATAGAAGTTCTCCACTTTCTGCAGGAGCACCTTCATTCCGGGTTCACTGAGGAACTTGATGAGGGGGCCGTATTTGGGGAGTCCCTTGTGCACGCGGAGGAGGAGTTTTCCTCCCTCGGCCTCGTCGCCTGCGGCGATGAGTTTCTTGGCCTCGTTGAGGGTCTGGTTACAGAATGTGCGCTGGGTGGTGTACAGCCTCTCCACGTAAGGGCGGAATTCCATGAACTGGGCGTCGTCCTCTGACTTTGCCACGGGACCGGATATGATGAGAGGGGTACGGGCGTCGTCGATGAGCACTGAGTCAACCTCGTCCACGATTGCGAAGTGGTGCTTGCGCTGTACCAGGTCGTCGATGTTGACGGCCATGTTGTCCCTCAGGTAGTCGAAACCAAACTCGTTGTTGGTACCGAAGGTGATGTCGCACTTGTAGGCTTTCTGGCGGGCGGGGCTGTTGGGCTCGTGCTTGTCTATGCAGTCTACTGAAAGGCCGTGGAACATATACAGAGGACCCATCCACTCGGAGTCACGCTTTGACAGGTAGTCGTTGACGGTAACCACGTGGACGCCCTTGCCTGCAAGCGCGTTAAGGAATACGGGAAGGGTGGCCACGAGGGTCTTTCCTTCTCCGGTGGCCATCTCGGCTATCTTTCCCTGATGCAGGACTATACCTCCGATAAGCTGCACGTCATAGTGCACCATATCCCAGGTTATCTCGTTTCCTCCTGCCATCCAATGGTTGCAGTAGATGGCCTTGTCGCCTTCTATCTTGACGAAGTCCCTGTCTACGCTGAGATCCCTGTCGAACTGGCTGGCGGTGACTTCTATGAATTCGTTCTCTTTGAAACGGCGGGCGGTGCTCTTCACTATGGCGAACGCCTCGGGGATGAGTTCGTCCAGTTTCTTCTCTATTGCGGCGTCCTCGTCCTTTACAAGCTTGTCGGACTCGTTTGCGAGTTTCTCTTTCTCTTCTATGGACGCCGTCTCAATCTCTTCCTTTATTTCTGCAAGACGCTTCTCAAACGGGGCCTCGCATTCTACGAGGGCGGCTCTCAGGGCAGCGCTTCGGGCCCTCAGCTCGTCGTTTGAAAGCTTGTCGATAATTTCGTATTGGGCAAGTATCTTGGCAAGGATTGGCTTGATGGGTTTCATATCCCTGTCCGCCTTGGTTCCGAACAACTTGCCTATTGCTGATGCTAATGACATATCTTTTTACTAATAAAAATGCACGGTTGCGACAATATGACGCAATCGTACAAAATTAATAATAATTAGTTATCTTTGCAAAGCAAAAAGGCGGGATTAGCACATCGGTAGTGCATTGGCTTCCCAAGCCAAGGAGGGGGGTTCGACTCCCCTATCCCGCTCAAACAATCTCGATGCCGTGCGCGCG
>JAGCVB010000082.1 GCA_017962585.1 Bacteroidales bacterium | reverse complement strand
CCATCATATCCCGCGCGGACATTACGGAACTTCTCTGGCTGGTGGTGACCACGGCCTTGCCGTCGCCCAAGGCGACAGCGGCAAGGTTGCTGGAAGTCTCCACCAGGCCCGCGATGTCCTGACTCATTGCTTCCACACCGTGAGGGCAGGCTGCCAGGGCGGATATGATCCGGCCGGCAGCCCGGGCCTTGACGGCCTGGGACTTGCAGTCGACCGTCTCTGCCTTGACGCTACCGCCTGGGTCCGAGACGGCGAATTCAGCCTTCAGGAAGGCTCCGAATACCTTAAAACGCCCCATTGTGGCTTCAGGGTCCTTGACGGCTATCACGGCCTCGCACTCGCGTGCGATGGCGTTAGGCTTGTTGCCTCCCTTCAATCCGATCAGCTGGAGGCCGTGCTTCTTCTCTGAATAGAGGAAGCGGGCCATCTGCTGCACTGCGTTGGCCCTTCCCTTGTCGATGTCGTCCCCGCTGTGGCCTCCTTGGGCGCCGTCTACGATGAGTCTGACGCAACTGAAGCCTGGCTTGAGGGGTTCCGTGCCGTAAGAGAAGGTTGCAATGGTGTTGACGCCTCCGGCGCAGCCTATGAACAGCTGGCCTTCGTCCTCGGAATCAAGGTTGATGAGAGTCTTGCCGGTGAAGAAGCCTTTTTTCATAGCCTCTGCTCCGTCCATTCCGGTTTCTTCAGAGATGGTGAAGACGCACTCTATCCTGCCGCACTTGACGTCGCTTTGGAGCAGCGCAAGGCAGGCGGCGATGCCTATTCCGTCGTCAGCGCCCAGGGTGGTGTCCTTGGCAATCATCCAGCCATCCTCGATGACGTAATTGATGGGATCCTTTGAAAAGTCGAAATCGACGCCGGCCTTCTTCTCGCAGACCATGTCCTGATGGCACTGCAGAACCAGGGTGGGCACGTTCTTCTTTCCTTTGGATGCCTCGCGGATTATGTTGACGTTGCCTGTGGAGTCCACCTTGCATTTCAGGGAATGCCTGGCGGCCCAGTCCTTAAGGAATTCGGTTATCGGTCCTTCGTGGCCCGATTCCCTCGGTATGGTGGTTATTGTCTTGAAAATCTCAAGAACAGATTCTGATGTCATTTATATATATGATGAATAAGCGGTTGTCAGTCTATCTGTCCATGGGTACCAGCATCTTGTGAATGTCGTTTACATACTGCCTGAAAGTCTTGTCGGTGGACATCAAGTCAGTTACCGTGGTGCAGGCGTGGAGGACCGTAGCGTGGTCCTTGCCTCCTATCTCGGAACCTATGGTGGAGAGGGAGCAGTTGGGGATGAGCGTGCGGCTGAGGTACATTGCAATCTGACGGGCCTGGACTATCTGGCGCTTGCGGCAGGGAGATACCATTTGCTCGTGAGTGATGTTGAAGTAGTCGCATACGGTGCTCTGTACAGCCTCGATGGATATGTTGTTCTGCTGCTCGGATACCAGGCTTCCGGTAACCTGCTCCGCGAGGGACAGGGATATGTCTTCGTGGGCCAGCGTGGCGTGGGCTATGAGCGAGATGAGCACGCCTTCGAGTTCCCTGAAATTGGACTTGATCCTGGATGCCAGGAATTCGAGCACCTCTTCAGGTACTTCAACTCCCTCCCTGAAACACCTGGACCTGAGCATCGACAGCCTGGTGTTGTAGTCCGGCTGGCTGAGCTGCACTGAAAGGCCCCACTTGAAACGGGAAAGGAGTCTCTCCTCGAAGTTCTGCAAGTCTACCGGAGCCCTGTCGGAAGTGAATATCAACTGTTTTCCGGACTGGTGCAGGTGGTTGAATATGTTGAAGAACGCGTGCTGGGCGCCCTGGCTGGCCAGGTCCTGGATGTCATCTACTATAAGCACGTCTATGCGCATATAGAATGCCAGGAAGTCCGCCAGTTTGTTGTGGACGTTGACGGCGTTCATGAACTGTGTCTTGAACTCGCTTCCGGTGAGGTACAGGACAACCAGTTCAGGGCTCTTGCGGGTGATCTCTATTCCGATGGCCTGGGCCAGGTGGGTCTTTCCCAATCCGGAACCGCCGAATATGAACAGAGGGTTGAACGGGGTTTTTCCCGGCCTGTCCGAAATGGTGATGCCGGCGGTGATGCCCATCTTGTTGCACTCCCCTTCTATAAGGTTCTTGAAACTGAAGGCCGGATTCAGGCGGGGGTTGATCACCAGCTTCTTGAGTCCCGGGAATACGAATGGTCCCGGATTCTCGGCGGGATGGAAGGTGTTGATGGAAACTGCCTTGTTCATTGGGGTGTTTCCGTCCGAAGCCGGATATACCATAGGCTTCTCGGTAGAGACGGGCTTTACCTGGTAAAGCAGTTTGGCGTCTGCACCTATCACTCGCTTGAGGGTGGATTTGAGCACGTCCAGGAAGGCATCCTCTATATACTCCCTGAAGAAATGGGAAGGAACCTCCACCGTGAGGGTGTTCTGCTGGAAGTCGACAGGGACTATGGGCTTGAACCAGGTAGCAAACTGCTGAGGCTCGATAATCTGTTCGATTATCCTCAGGCAGTTGTTCCATACATCGGAATGCTTATTTATGGCGGTCTGGTTCAGCATTAATAATCAGGTTGGGTTACGACCCTATTCGACATAAAAACAGGGATTGTATGGTCCCCGTTTTCTGTGTGCAAAAATGGATGAAAAAAAAGTAATAAAAAATAAAAATCACTATTGCACAAAAAGTTTTTTATGTGTAAATAAAAGAAAATAGACCTCATTTTTGAGGCCTTTTTAATAAACTGAAAACCAAGCGATTATAAAATGAGGTTTGGCTCGCAGGCACGTTCAAATAATATTGCAATCTGTAATTGTTCTAAATTAAAAATGATGTATAATTTATTGTTACATTGCTATCTAAAGCATGCTTGCCGTGTTCCCTTCTACTTTGACCATAAAAGAGTCCTTGAAAACTTTTTTTATGTCTGAGTTTTCTTTTTTTGCCTGGTTGAGATCTTCAGAAAAACCAACTATGTATTTATAAAGATTTCCGCTTTTCACTGTTCTCACTTTATAACCCTTGAAATAGCTGTCGCTCTCTTTCATCAGCTTGGAAGAAGCCAGGACCTGGGTGCCGTAATAGACGGAGCCTTCCTGTACCTGAGAGGCAGTGTCAGAGGTGTTGGCAGCCGGGGCGGGCTGAGCCTGTGAAGCCGGTGCCGGAGCGGGTCTTTCTGCCGGGGCGCTGATGCTCACGCTGGCGTCGTAGCTGGTCTTGTAGTCGCAGAAGGCCTTGAAAAGATTGTCCACCATCTGGTCGAGGCTCTTGTCAGAGCGGAGAAGTGCGAGGTCACCTGCGTTTGATATGAATCCCATCTCCAGCAGCACGGCAGGCATGGAGGCCTCGCGCAGCACCTGGAAGTTGGCCTGCTGCACACCGTAGCTGTGCTTGAAAGGAGAACCCATCTTTCCGTTCACGGTCTCGGCAATGCCGAGGGACTGCTCCCTGAAGGCGTTGTAGAGGAACTGGGACATTATCTGCGCTTCGGGCGAGTTGTCGTTGAGGTCTCCGTAGACGGTTGAGTCCTCTTCGAGGTAGATTACGGAGTTCTCCCTGGTGACCACGTCCATGTTGAAGGCGTAGGTGTCGGTGTTCTTGTTGGAGGACTGGCCCAGTATGTATGCCGCGAATCCGTTGGCGGAACGGTTTGAAGCCGCATTTATATGGATTGAGATGAACAGATTGGCATTGTTCTTGGTGGCGAAACGGGCGCGGTCCCTGAGGGCTACGAACTCATCCTTCTCCCTTGTGAGAAGCACTTTCATTTCTGGATATTGTTTCCGTATCTTTTCGGCCAGTTTCTTGGAAATTGTCAGCGTCAGGTCTTTCTCCTGGGTGCGTTTGTCCTGGCTGATGCAGCCAGGGTCCTTTCCCCCATGTCCGGGGTCAAGGACTATGGTGTTGAGTCTCAGGTCGGCAGCGTTTTGGGCGGGAGCTGCAATATACATTGCAATTGATGCAAGAAGTAAGACGGCTCGTCTGAAATTCATAAAAATATATTACTTTTGTATTTGCAAATTTAGGCAAAAAATTGACTTTTAGGTATCTAAAATATATATTAATAACCTTGTTCGTTTTTGTGGCGTCCTCCTTTGCCGTCCACGCCCAGGAACCCGTCAGGGAAGAACTGGAAGAGATCCTGTCTCCGGAGGATTCCCTCTTCAAGGCAGCCCTCGATTCCACGGCCCGCGCCGACTCCCTGGCGCTTCTTGACAAGAGTTCCATCAAGGCTCCGGCCTTCACATCTGCCGGAGATTCCATCGTGGAGATGTTCAGCGGCGGTCACCGGATCATCTACTATTACGGAGGAGTTACGGTCGAGTACGAGAACGTAACCATCACCTCCGACTACATGGAGTACGACATGGACACCGGCGTCGTATACGCCAGAGGCACCCTTGACACCCTCTCGGGCGAATGGAAGGGGCGGCCTCAGATGACTCAGGGGTCTTCCGTATACGATATGGAAGAAGTACATTACAACTTTAATACCCAAAAGGCATTCATCACCAATATGGTGACTAATGACAACGAGGGAGAGATACGCGGAGACCGCATCCAGATGAACCCGGACAAGTCCATCAACATGATGGGAGGAAAGTACACCGTCTGCGACCTGGAAGAACCGCACTACTACCTCAAGATGTCGTCGGCCAAGGTAATCACAGACCCCAGCCAGAAAACCGTCTTCGGACCTGCCTGGCCGGTGCTGGGCGGCGTCCCCATCCCCCTGGTGGTTCCGTTCGGCTTCATTCCTCCCAATCCGGAGAGGACGACGGGTTTCCTTACGCCTTCGTTCGGTGAGGAGAAAGCCCGAGGGTTCTATATGCGTGACGCGGGTATTTATCTTGTTCTGGGCCAGTATTTCGACCTGTCCCTGACGGGCAGCATCTATACGCTGGGTTCCTGGTCTGTGGACGTTAATTCCAGGTATAAGGTCAACTACAAGTTCAATGGCGGCGTGTCGTTCACATATTCCCACGACCAGACGGGAGAGAAGGACAGTCCGGACTTCTTCTCGTCAAGCAACTTCGGAATCAGGTGGAACCATTCCCAGGACGCCAAGGCGCATCCTGGAACCAGTTTCAGCGCGTCGGTGAACTTCTCCAGCCCTTCCAACAGCAGATACAATTCCCGGTCGGTGAACGAAGCTTTGCAGAACCAGGTTTCATCATCCATTTCTTACGGAAGGAACTGGGAGGGACGCTTCAACCTTTCGATAAACGCACTGCACAGCCAGAACTCCAGGGATAGTTCATATACCTTCACGCTTCCTAACATCACTTTCTCAATGAGTACCATCTACCCTTTCAAACGGAAGAACAGGGTGGGAAGGGAGCGTTTCTATGAGAAGATATCGTTCGGATACAACACCACCCTGCAGAACAAGGTGGGTTTCAAGGCGTCGGAATTCAAGGAGCCCGGATTCCTGGACCGCTTCCAGAACGGAATGACCCACAACTTTACCATTGGACTGCCGTCGTTCACTGTGTTCAACTACATCAACGTGAACCCCAGCATCAGTTATGGAATGAACTGGTTCTTCCGCGCACGGTCCTATGTGTATGACCCTGAATCGGAGGATTACGATCCAAACAGGGATGCCCCTGTGATGGTCCAGGGGGCTCAGTTCGGGCATTTCGGAATCACGCAGCGGTATTCGGGAAGCATATCGGTCAACACCAGGTTGTACGGTATGTTCAACTTCGGCCGGCGGGGCGGCAACCTGCAGGCTATAAGGCACGTAATATCCCCTTCGGTATCGTTGAGCGTCGCTCCTGAACTGGGAACTCACGCAAACGGATGGCGTACGTTGGAATACGTGAACAAGAACGGTGAGGCCAAGAGTTATTCCTACAATATATACGAAGGTCAGATGTATTCAGCCCCTGGAAAAGGCCGTCAGGCCTCCATGGGCATTTCCATAGGCAACAACCTTGAGGCCAAGGTAAGGGACAAGGCTGACACTACCGGAGTAGGCACCAAGAAGGTCAAGCTGATAGACCAGCTTACGTTCAATACCGGAATAAACCTGCTGGCAGATTCCCTGAAGATGAATACCATAAGCGCCAGTATGACCACTACCCTGTTCCAAAAGCTCACGCTCAATATGAACGCTCAAATGGACCCGTATGCCGTGGACGAAAGGGGACGCCGCTACAACACCTTCAACATAACCAAGGAAGGTATCCTTCATCCGGTCCGCATCACATCCGCCAACCTTTCATTCTCATATAATTTCCAAGGGAAAGGATCCATCCAGGGCAATGACGGAACCGACGGCGCCGTGGGAAGCGGAAGCACCCTGGCTTATCAGCAGGTATTCTATCATCCTGTCACCGGCGAGTATATCCCTGGCGGCTGGCTTTATTATATGAATCCTGATTCACCCTGGAACCTGAATACCAGTTTCTCTTTCGGATACAACAGGACATATGCAATAGTTGACCAGCAGTTGGAGACCAGGCATAATTTCTCAGGTACAGTCTCAATGAGCGGCAACCTCAGGCTGACCCCCAGACTCTCGATGACGGCAACTTCGGGATTCGACTTCATAGCCCGCAAGATAACCACATCAAGCGTCAACTTCTCTTACGACCTGCACTGCTTCAACATAGCAGTTTCCTGGGTGCCTACCGGACAGTGGCAGTCTTACAGTTTCAGGATATCGGCAAACGCGTCCGCACTGGCGGATATCCTCCGGTACAAAAAGAGCAGCAGTTTCTGGGATAATTAAAAGTTTATTCCTATATTTGTGGCCGTCAAAACACTTGCACGGCCTTTTTTTGCGGCCTTTGTCAAGAATCCCAAACTTTTTTATGCATACTTTATTCGAATTGGATAAAATGAGCCGTGAACAGCTCGAATCCATCGCTAAAGACCTGAATATCAAGGTCTCCAAGAAAACTTCATCAGAAAATATCGCATTTGAGATCCTGGATGCCGAAGCTCGCGCAGAGGCCGCAACTCCTGTAGCAAAGCCAAAGAAGCGCCAGGCCAGGAAGCCGGCTGCAAAGGCCGAGGCCGCTCCGGCTCCTGCCGTTCAGGCCGAGCCCGCCCAGCCCGTTCAGGCAGAGGCCCCCAAAGCCCAGGAACCTAAGAAAAGAGGCCGTAAGCCGGCCGTGAAGGCTCCGGCTGAGGCAGAGGCCGCCGCGCCGCAGGAGGCGCCTGCAACGCCTCAAAAAGAGGCCGTTGCCGCCGAACCCAAGAAGCGCGGCCGCAAGGCATCCTCAAAGAACAACAATAACAAACAGCAGGCTCCAGCAGAGCAGCAGGCCGCAGAGCCGGCAAAACAGGCCCAGGAGGCCCCTGCAGATCAGAGGCAGCCCCGTCAGGAGCAGAAACCCCAGAACCAGCTTCAGCAGCAACCCAGGCCCCAGCAGCAGCCCCAGAGACCCGCTCCCGTAGAGTTTGAAGGAACGGTAGAAGCCACCGGCGTCCTTGAGATCATGCCTGACGGATACGGCTTCCTGCGTTCTTCGGACTACAATTACCTGAACTCCCCTGATGACATCTACGTGTCCCAGAACCAGATCCGCACCAATGCGCTCAAGTCCGGCGACACCGTAACCGGAGAAATCCGCCCTCCAAGGGAAGGCGACAAATACTTCCCCCTGGTCCGCATAAAATATATCAACGGACGCACCCCGGAATACATCCGCGACCGCGTCCCCTTCGACTTCCTCACCCCTCTTTTCCCTGACGAGAAATTCAACCTCCTGGGCAAGGGCCACAATTCTGACATTTCCTGCCGGATAGTGGATCTCTTCGCTCCCATCGGAAAGGGACAGCGAATGATGCTCCTCTCCCCTCCTAAGAGCGGAAAGACAATGCTTCTCAAGTCCCTGGCAAACGCCATCGCCGACAATCACCCCGAGGTTTACGAAATAGTTCTTCTCATAGACGAGCGTCCTGAGGAGGTTACCGATATGGAGCGCAGCGTTAAGGCAGAGGTCATCGCCTCCACCTTCGACGAGCCCGCAGAAAGGCACGTGAAGGTCGCCAACATGGTGCTTGAGAAAGCCCGCAGGCTGGTTGAGTGCGGTCACGACGTAGTCATCTTCCTGGATTCCATAACAAGGCTTGCGCGTGCGTACAACACCGTGCAGCCTGCATCCGGCAAGGTGCTTACCGGAGGAGTTGACGCCAACGCCCTTCAGAAGCCCAAGCGCTTCTTCGGCGCAGCGCGCAACATAGAAGGCGGTGGCTCGCTTACCATCATCGCCACCGCGCTCATTGAAACAGGCTCCAAGATGGAAGAGGTTATCCTCGAGGAATTCCGCGGCACCGGCAACAGCGAGGTCCAGATGGACAGGGCCCTGAGCAACAGGCGCATCTTCCCTGCCGTCAACATCCTTCTCTCCGGAACCCGCCGCGACGACCTCCTCTATCCCAAGGGAACCGCCAACAGGATCTGGATTCTGCGCAAGATACTTGCAGACATGAATCCTATCGAAGCGATGAACTTTATGCTCAACCTTATGGACGAGTACAAGACCAACGAAGACCTGCTTGACAATATGAGCAAGGTTTCTCCGAGGGATGCAAAGTCTTATGATTATTAGTCCTTTCAACCAGACAATATGCGCCCCGGCTACCTCTACAGGCACCGGGGCCGTTTCTATTGTCAGGGTCTCAGGCCCCGACGCCCTTGCCGTTGCCGACAAGGTGGTCCGTCTGCGCAAAGGCAGCGTGAGCGAGGCCCCCGGATATTCCGTCCGTTACGGTACGGTATATGACGGCGGAGAAGCATTGGACGAGGTGCTTGTCCTGGTGTTCCGCGCTCCCCTCTCATATACCGGAGAAGACTCGGTGGAGATCTCTTGTCACGCTTCAAGTTACATAGTGCAACGCATTATGTTCCTGCTGATTGAGGCTGGAGCAAGAGCGGCTGAACCAGGGGAATTTACCAAGCGCGCATTCGTCAACGGCAAGATGGACCTTGCACAGAGCGAGGCAGTGGCCGATCTGATAGCCTCTGGCAGCAAGGCGGCTCATAGGATAGCTTTGAACCAGCTTCGTGGAGGATATTCAGAAGAACTTCAAAAGATGCGTTCCAAATTATTGGAAATCACCTCTTTGATGGAATTGGAACTAGACTTCTCCGAAGAGGACGTAGAGTTTGCTGACAGGTCTGAGTTGAAGAGTCTTACAGAAGAAGCCTGCGCTCTGATTTCTTCCCTGGCGTCAACCTTCCGTCTGGGCAACGCCATCAAGAACGGAGTTCCCGTCGCAATTGTGGGAGCAGTCAATTCCGGAAAGAGTACTTTACTGAACGCCTTGGTCGGAGAAGATAGGGCGATTGTTTCCGACATTGCCGGAACAACCCGCGACACTGTCGAGGAGACGGTGACCCTCGGCTCCACCCTCTTCCGCTTCATCGACACCGCCGGAATACGCGACGCTTCAGAGACCATAGAGAAGCTGGGAATCGAGAGGACTTTCAAGAAGATTTCCCAGGCTGACATTGTGCTCGCTGTCCTTGATTTGAGCCTCCCTTCAGAGCAGATTAAGGCAGATGCCAATGATATTTTAGCCCGCACAGATTTGACCTCCCAGAAGTTGATATTTGTTGGCAATAAAGCCGATGTTAAGGGGGTTAACAAAAATGTTAAGGATATATACAATTTAGTTTTATCTTTTGATAACAAGGGAGTTAATCCGTCATTCGTCGAGATAAGCGCTTTGACCGGTTTGGGACTGCCTGAACTTAAAGAATTACTTGAGAAGACGCAGGCTAATAGAATTGATTCCTCCGCCTCGGTACTGGTCTCCAACGCCCGTCATTACCAAGAATTGAAAGCCGCCGAAAACGACCTCCGCGAGGTACGCCGCGGCCTAGACACTTCCCTGTCGACAGAGTTAATAGCTCAGGATTTACGCTCCGCGCTAGCCCACCTCGGCGCCATCACCGGAGAGTTCACCACCGACGAAATCCTCGGCAACATCTTTCAGCATTTTTGCATCGGAAAGTGATTTTTCCGTACAAAACGGGTATTGTCCCGAATATAACAGGATAAATAACGATTTTTGACATCCTTTTACGCCTTTCCTATTTCGGGTTGTATTGGGCAACATCCTATTTGTTTTGGGAATCAAAACAAATGAATTCTCTCTATTCGCTTGCGAAATTACACAAAATTTGTGTATGTTTGCAAGTGAACGGAATACTCAATAAGCATTATGAGTGTTGCAGACTGGATAGAAAAACAAACGCCAAGCGGCCGATACACGTTCTCCAAAGAGGATGTGAGAAAGGCCTTTCCCTCCATGACTTCACATGCCATAGACAACGCCGTTGCACGTGCTGTATCCAAAAAGCGCGTATTCTCCCCCTGCAGAGGCTTCTATGTCGTTGTTCCGGAAGAATATCGGCTATGGAAGGCGGTCCCTCAGGAAGTGTATCTGGACAGGATGATGCAGTATCTCGGGCGCTCCTACTATGTATCGCTTTTGAGTGCCGCTGAGCGACACGGAGCGGCACATCAGGCCCCGATGGGATTCCAGGTGATGGTAGAGCCCCCGGTTCTGCGCGACAAAGAGCGCGAAGGCTATGTCATCCGCTATGCCGAACGGAGGCAAATACCAATGGATTATGTAGAACGCAAGGAAGTTCCAACAGGCTGGCTGAATGTATCTTCTCCCGAATTGACAGTCGTTGATATGATTGCCTATCAGGATCATGTCGGTGGACTTACACGCGCTACAACAGTGCTGGAGGAATTGGTTTTGAAACTGGATTTCTCCCGTCTAGACGCTTCATTTCTTCAGGTGGCTCCCACCCCGGTCTTCCAACGGCTCGGCTATCTGCTGGACCGCGTCCTGGAGGAAGAAAGCCTTGCCGACGACCTGCTCGGTCTGATGAAATCAGGTGGCCTGAAAATGAAAGCAGTGCCCCTCCGGCTCGGCGCTTCTACTGAAGATGCGCTGGTTGATAAAAAATGGAAAGTACTTG
>JAGCVB010000081.1 GCA_017962585.1 Bacteroidales bacterium | reverse complement strand
GAGGCGGAATGCGGACACCACTACGTCCGCGCCATGGCGGCGTGGACGGTGTTGAAATCTTTGAAAGGGCAATGAGGTTTATGAGGTGGTTGTTTGCATCGGTCGCGTTGATTGTTCATGCGGGCGTGGTTTGCTGTTGCGGCGTGAACGGTTGTCATGAGTCCGCGAACGATTCCGAAGTTGTCATTGAGCACCTTTGAAAGAGGAGCAAGGCAGTTGGTGGTGCAGGAAGCGTTGGAGATGATGTCCTGTCCAGCATATGTCTTGTCATTTACACCGTAAACGAACATAGGGGTAGCGTCCTTTGAAGGAGCTGACATGATGACTTTCTTGGCACCGGCCTCGATGTGCTTGCGTGCTTTCTCGTCAGTAAGGAAGAGTCCGGTAGACTCAACTACAACCTCTGCTCCAACCTCGTCCCATTTGAGGTTTGCAGGATCCATCTCAGCGGTGAGGCGGATCTTCTTTCCGTTAACTGTCATGTAGTTGCCCTCTACTTTGATGTCGCCCTCGAACTTGCCGTGTACTGAATCGTACTTGAGCATGTATGCGAGATACTCAGGATCGAGAAGGTCATTGATTCCTACTACCTCGAAGTCATTGGGGAAATTCTCAACTGCTGCACGGAAAACCATACGGCCGATACGGCCAAATCCGTTAATACCAAGTTTAATCATTTTAAAAGAAAATTTTGTTAAAAATATTGAATAATAATTGTTTAAGCACTACTATCGGGAGTGTCTCCCAAATCCTCGCAAAATTATTAAAAAAAATAGTTATTTCATATATTTGCATAAACAAATCTACTATGAAAATTCTCATTACCAACGATGACGGATACAAGGCCCGCGGCCTGGAGGCCCTGGTGGAGATAATGCGACCTTTCGGGGACATAACAATCGTGGCCCCAAAGTACCACCAGTCCGGCATGTCCATGGCTATTTCGTTGGGATTTAAGCGCATAGCTGTCAAGCAGTATGCGCCCGACAGCTGGTACCTTGACGGCACCCCGGCCAGCTGCGTAAAGTTCGGCATAGACAACATACTGCTGGGCGACAGGCGCCCGGACGTAGTTGTATGCGGCATCAACCACGGCTCCAACGCGGCTACAGCCTCGCTGTATTCCGGCACCCTGGGTGCTGCGCAGGAGGCCGCCGTGAACGGCATCGTGGGAATAGGCGTATCGCTGGACGATTTCAGTCCCGAGGGAGACTTCAGCGCCATCAAGGCCCTCTTCCCCGGCATATTCCAGAAGATAATGACGGACCATCCGCACCGCTGGGGCGTCTACTACAACATAAACTTCCCCAAGGCCTCGCTGGAAGAGATCAAGGGCATCAAGGTGGCTGGTCTGGGAAGCATCCACTGGGAAGAGGAGTATCAGCCCTTCGACCCTGAAATCTACAGGAAAAGAGGAATCTACCTCCAAGATATGGGCATCTTCAACATGGAGGAGCCTGAGGAGGGAGAGGAACTGTATATGATGACCGGATATCCCGTAGAGAACTCCGGGAACGACGATCTCTGCGACCACCGCCTCATAAAGGAAGGCTACGTGGCCATTGTGACGCACAACATCCTGAACCAGGACCAGGAAGAGAGCGAAAGGCTCAAGTCCCTTCAGATAGAAGACCTGCACAAACTTTAGTATGAAATATTACCTCATTGCCGGAGAGGCTTCCGGAGACCTTCACGGAAGCAACTTGATAAAGGGCCTCAAGGCCTGTGACCCGGAGGCGGGATTCCGCTTCTGGGGAGGAGACCTTATGGGCGCGGCCAGCGGGGAGCATCCGGTGCGCCATTACGCCGACACGGCGGTAATGGGCCTTACGGACGTCCTGGGCAAGGCCGGCAAGCTCCTCGGCAACCTGGGTTTCTGCAAGAAGGACATCCTGGCGTGGAAGCCGGACGTGGTTATCCTGATAGACTATCCGGGATTCAATTTCAAGATTGCGGAATTTGCCCACGGCAGGGGATTCAAGGTGTATTACTACATAGCCCCAAAGACCTGGGCGTCGCGTGAAGGGCGCAACCGCAAACTGAGGCAGTATGTGGACAAACTCTACATAGTCTTCCCCTTCGAGATTCCATATTTCCAGAAGGCGGGCATAGACTTCATCTACAAGGGCAATCCCCTTCTGGACGCCGTCGACAACCACCGCTACTCCCCTGCCAGCCACACGCCATACCTGGCCGTTCTGCCAGGTTCACGCAAGGGAGAAATCAAGCGGATGATGCCAGTCTGCATGGACGTGGCGGACCAGCTCGGATGCAAGGTTGTCATCGCGGGAGCCCCGTCCCGCAGCGCTGAGGACTACGCGCCCTACATAGGCTCCCGCAGCAACGTGGAACTCATTTTCGGACGCACTTACGACATCCTCAAATACGCACAGGCGGCCATCATAAATTCCGGCACAGCCTCGCTGGAGGCAGCCCTCATAGGCACTCCGCAGGTGGTTTGCTGGAGCACTTCGGCGCTTACCGCCTTCGTGGCAAGGCGCATCTTCAGGGTGATGGACCACATCTCCTACATCTCCCTGGCCAACCTCATTTTAAACAAGGAAGTCTTCAAGGAACTCGTCCAGGAAGACTTCACTTCAGAAAATGTCGTCGCGGAAATCCGCGCCATCTCGGCTCCGGGCGAGCGCCGCACCCAGATGCTGGCTGACTACGCCCTCATCCGCGAGTCCCTCGGCGGCACCGGCGCCTCCAAGGCAATTGCAGAGTCTATCTACTCTGCAATTGCCTTGAAGTAATCATCCCCCTGCACCCCCAAGGGACTGAGGGGCGTTCCCCTCAGACTCCCTGAGTCGGCTTCGCCTCCGAACAGGAGACCTATTTGCAGTTCACTCCTTCAAGAACAGCGTTAGCTGCGTTGGGGCCGGAGCCCAGTATCTCCATCTTGAATTTGTCACCGTCAAAGGTAAAACGGAAGTTCTCAGTGGTGCCTGCATTGAAGAATGACAGGGACTGGGCAGAGAGCTGGTCCTTTCCGGTCCAGCCGCATATTCCCGCTGAGTAATAAGGAGTTACATCCTGTGTATTAGGGTATGAAGAACGCACGAGAGCCATCTTGCGGTCGGTTTGGCGGAGTTTCCAGTCACCCAGGCCGAAGTCCAGGTTGGTGTTGCTTGCAGCGGTTTCAAGGGTAACCTGGCAGTTGCCGTTTGCGTCAAAGCGGAAGCAAACCTTCTCTATGCCGTACTGGTTCTGGAACATACGATACTTGCGGGTCTCGGACTTGGCCTGAGGCACAGTAGGCTCGAAAGGCTTCTTGAGAGCATATCCCGAGATTGCCTGCTCCAGGTTGATCTTGGACGCCTTGAGTTTCTTGTCGCCCACAGAAGGGAGCATCTTGTAAACCATATTGTTGAAACCTGTCTCGTCGCGTACCACACCTGTGGAAATAACAGCGAAGTCCTTGTCCGGGAACACCAGCATAACCTGGTTCATTCCTCCGATTGCCCTGTAAGAACCGCAGCGGCCCATCCAGCACTGGTAGCCGTAACCCTGGCCTCCGTCGTCGGTGGCGTCCTTCTCAGGACCGTTGGGATCCTTCTGGAAGATATGCGGCCTTGTGGCGGTCTCTATCCACTCTGAATTCAGCAGCTGCTTTCCGTTGTACTTGCCTTTGTTCATCATAAAGATGCAGAACTTGGCCATATCGGAAGTGCGCATATGCGAACCGCCGTTACCCATATTGTGGCCGTCGTCATCCATTTCCCAGGCGATGTCCTTTATTCCCAGGGGCTCGAAAAGCCTGGGCTCAAGATATTCCTTTATGGAAACGCCCGTAACGCGGGAAATGATGTTGGAAAGCATATGGGATGCGGAGATGTTGTATGCGAAGTGAGTACCCGGATGGAACTCGAACTCTGCCGCGAGGAAAGACTTGACCTGCGGAAGTCCGGAGCCTGCATATGAGGTGGACTTATGGCCTACGCTCATAGTGAGCAGGTGCTCCACGGTAAGGTTTGCCAGGTCTTCCGAGATTACGTCTGGCAGAAGGTCCGGGAAGAAGGAGATGACTTTGTCGCTCACTTTCAGCAGGCCTTCCTGCACGGCAAATCCCACTGCAGCCTGGGTCATGGTCTTGGTGAAAGAGTACATCGCGTGGGTGTACTCAGGTCCGTAGGGAGCCCACCAGTGCTCTGCGATCACCTTTCCGTGGCGGAGCACCATTATGCTGTGTATCTCCAGCCCGCTCTGGTCCAGGTCAGAGAAGAACTGGACGATGGCTGCGGGGTCCACGCCCTCGGCCTCCGGCGTGCTGCGCGGAAGTCCGTCATTGTATGCGAATGCGTTTGCGAATGCAGCCAGCAGCACTGCCGCGGACAGCATCACTCTTCTGAATAATGTGGTTCTCATATAGTGTAAAGTGTTATTGCTCGGCGAAGATGGCGCTGCCTATGCGTACCATCGTGGCACCGTGGCGCAGCGCAATCTTGTAGTCCCCCGACATTCCTATGGACAACTGGTCGAAGCCTTCGAGCTCCGGGAACAGGTCCACCAGATATGCCATGAAGGAGTCGATGCGCGCGAAGTCGGCGTCAACTATGCTCTCGTCGTCGGTGTTGGTTGCCATTGCCATAAGGCCGCGGAAGCGTACGTGGGGGAACTTGTCGGCGTTGAAGAGAATCTCAAGGGCCTCCTCCTCTGCGAAGCCCTGCTTTGTCTGCTCCGCGCCTATGTGGATTTCCAGGAGAACCTGGATCACCTTGTCATTGTCCTTCCCCCATTTCTCTATGGCGTCCAGAAGATGGCGTGAATCCACGCTCTGGACCAGCGAGGCATACGGAAGGACCAGTTTTAGCTTGTTGGTCTGTAAATGGCCTATAAAGTGCCATTCTATGTCTTTGGGAAGCTGCTCCACCTTGACTGCGAAGTCCTGGGGGCGGCTTTCGGCGAATACTCTCTGTCCGGCCTTGTATGCGCGTTCTATGGCCTCTACCGGGTAATATTTGGAAACTGCCACCAATTTGACATCCGGCGGCAGTTCCTTCCAAAGATTATTTAAGTTAACCTCTATCAATTATCTCTTCTTGTTTTGTTGGTTGCGCATCTGTTGCTGCTGCATCCTCTGGGCCTCCTCCAGCCTCTGCTGGAACTTGGACTTTGGAACGGGCTTTCCTTCGGACGCCTTCACCTTCTCCACCACTGCCTCGGGCTTGACAATGAACTTGCGGATTATCCAGATCTCAAGCATTGCAATGAGCTGGGAGAGCAGGTAGTAATAACTGAGCGCGGAGGACAGGTTGTTACAGATGAAGAACATCATTATAGGCATCATCCAGAGGCTCATGAAACGCATGCTCTGAGCGCTGGGGTCATCCGAGTTGGGCTGGCTGGAGAGGGTGTACTTGGAGTATACCCACATCACTACTGCCATAAGGAGGGCGAACAGAGACAGGTGGTCTCCAAGCAGAGGTATCCTGCGGCCGAAGTCGATGATTGAATCGTATGCCGAGAGGTCCTTAGCCCACAGGAACGGCTGCTGGCGCAGCTCGATTGATGCCGGGAAGAAGCGGAACATAGCCCAGAGTATAGGGAATGTCAGGAGCGTCGGGAGGCAGCCTCCCATCGGACTCACTCCGGCCCGTTTGTACAGGTCCATTGTAGCCTGCTGCTTCTTCATTGCGTCTTCCTGCTTGGGGTACTTGGCGTTAATCTTGTCCATGAACGGCCTCAGTGCGGCCATCTTTGCAGATGAAGCGAAGGACTTGTATGTGAACGGCAGCATCACCAGCTTGATAACCAGGGTCATCAGAAGTATGATCAGACCATAGCTTCCTATGAAGCGGTGGAAGAAGTTGAACATAGGGATTATGACGAACCTGGTGAACCAGCCTACGAGCCATCCTCCCAGAGGGATTATCTTCTCGTATTTCTGGTCATAGGACTGGAGTGTCTGGTAATGGTTGGGGCCTATATACATATCGAACTCCATTTCCATATTGCCGGGGTTCTGACGCGGAAGTTCCATCCTCATCTGGGCCTTGCAGGTCATCAGGTTGCGGGAAGGGTCGTCCTGGGAGAAGAAGTCGATGGACAGGTCTCCGAGTGAGAAGCCTTCGTGCGCGCGCACTATGTAACTGAAGAACTGCTGCTGGAATGCGAACCAGGAAAGGCGGGAGTCGATGCGCTTGCTGGAGTTGCGGCCGCGGCCCATCTCCACGGGCTTCTTCTCTCCGTCGAAGTAGTAGTCCAGCTTGGAGTACTGGGACTCGTTCTTGAATCCCTTCTCCATCCTGGGCACCACAGTGGCGAAGTCAATGTCTACGTTGGCCACGTTCTGAGGGATGACGCCGTTCATTCCGACGAAGGAAAGTTTGCTGGACATCATATAGGAGTCGGCAGGGAGTTCATACTCCTGCTGGATGTATCCTCCCCCGCTGAACGGGAGCCTGAACACCAGGCGGGTATTGGAACTTTCTACCAGGTCGAATACGAAGTCGGAGGTCTTGATGGCCTCGCCGGCGTATACGCTCACCTCATATTTGTTCTGACCGTCCTTGAAGAGGTACAGGTCTGACTTGTCGTAATTGGTGTAGTTCTTTATGCGGGCTGAATAGGGCTGGGCTCCCTTGCTGGTGAACACCACTGAAAGAAGGTCGTTCTCCAGGGTATAGAGCACTGCCTCGGAAGCATAGGCGTTCCCCAGGAGGGAATCCTTGAAGATGGTTGCCTGCTGCGCAGCAGGGGCCTCCTCGGAGGTCACGCCCAACTGGGCCTCAGGCTGAGAAGCAGCCTGCTGCTCCTGGGCGGCTGTCTGCGCCTGCGCCAGTTCCGGGTGTTTTGCAAGTTCGTTTTCGTATCTCCTTCTCTGGACATAGGTGAATCCGAAAAGGACCATCGCGATGAGAATCAGTCCTACGATAGAATTCTTATCCATATCCTACTGCTCCTGTTCTTTTTCGGCCTCTGCCTGCTCCATCTGGCGGATCTTGTCCTGAAGGGCCTTGAGCTCTTCCTTGGCAACTTCGATCTTCTCCCTCATCTGCTTGATGAGAGGCTCGGAATTCTTGGACATTGCAAAGAATCCGATATTGTTCTCGTAAGTGTCGATATCCTGCTGGAGAGTATTATACTGCTGGATAAGGATGTCTTTCTCTGAGCGGGGAGCCTTCTGTGATGGCCTGCCCTGATTCCTCCTTCCTCCCCTGTAACTGAATGAGGGGAATTTAGCCTGGAAGGCGTCCTTGAAGGCCTGGTTGATCTTCTCTTTCTCCTTGAACGGCACGAATCCTATGCTCTGCCACTTCTGGTTGAAGTCGGCTGCTGCGGCCTCGTTAGCAGCGGCGTCGTCAGAGAGCTCGTATGCGTTGATCTCTTCGATGATCTTCTTCTTGGCCTTGAGGTTTGCGTGGTAGTCGTTCTCGGGCTTGGCGTTCTTGTCCCTCTCGGAGAAGAATTCGTCGCAGGCGGCGCGGAAACGCTTCCAAAGCTGGTCTCCCTTCTTGTGGGCGACGGGGCCTATCTCCTGCCACTGCTTCTGGAGCTGGATTATCTGGTCGGTGGTCTTCTTCCACTCGGTGCTGCTCTTGAGAGCCTCAACCTGCTCCACAATCTCCACCTTCTTCTGGAGGTTGTCCTGCATAATGCCCTTGTAGGCCTCGTAGAACTCGCGCTTCTTGAGGTAGAAGCGGTCGCAGGCGGCGCGGAAGCGGTCGTAGATCTTCTGGTTGTCCTTCTTGGAGGCGAAGCCTATGGTCTTCCACTCTTTCTGGATGTCCTCTATCTGCTTTGCCAGGGCGTTCCACTCGTTGGAGGAGATTCCGCCGGCTTCGGCCTTGTCGGCTATGGCCTCGACCTTCTCGCAGAGGACGGTCTTGGCAGCGAGGTTGTCGGCCTGAACGCCCTTGAGGGATTCGAAGTGAGCCTGGTACTTCTTGTTGATGACTGCGGTGGCTGCCTTGAAGCGGTCCCAGATGGAGTCTCTGTACTCCTTGGCAACGGGGCCGTACTCTTTCCACTGCTCGTGCAGTTTCTGCAGCTCGCGGAAGGCCTCTACGACGTTGGGGTTGTCGGCGAGTTTCTCAGCAGCCTCGCAGAAGGCTTCCTTGACCTCCAGGTTCTTCTTGAAGTCAAGGTCGCGCAGTTCGTGGTTTATCTTTACCATGTCGTAGAACTTTACGACATAGTACTGGTATGTATCGTTGATGTCCCTGAAACTGTTAACGGGTACAGGGCCAATCTCTCTCCATCGGTTCTGGATTTCGCGGAATGCGGGGAATGTGGCGCTGATGTCTTCCTGCGCCTCCACAAGAGCCTTGAGGTCTTCCAGGACAGCTTTCTTCTTCTCCAGGTTCTCAGCCCTCTCCTTGTCCAGAAGCCTGTTGTATTCCGCACGCTCTTTCTTGTAATCGTCATATAAAGACTTGAAGGATTCCTCTATCTCTGTAAGGGGGTTCTCTTCTGTCTTTTCCTTGCCCAGCTTCTTGTAGAACGCGGTGCGGATTGCCTCCAGTTCCTTCTGCCTTTTCATCTTCTGCTCGTCGCTGAAGATTTCCTGGAAGGAGTCCAGGAGTTCCTTGAATGTCATATCGGCATAGTTTACGGCTGCCTCAACTTTCTGCTCTACTTCGGTGGTCGCGGTCTCAAGTACATCTGATGCCTTTTCCAGCACATCAGGAATAATATTTTCACTCATTTCCATTAAAGATTAATTATTGTATTGAAGGACAAATATACCTAAAATTTTGAAGTATTTGCTATTTTTGCGTCAGGTAAACCATTATTTATGAGAATAGACATACTCACCGTCGTTCCGGAACTTCTGGACAGTCCCCTGAGCCATTCCATAGTGGGAAGGGCCATAAAGAAAGGCCTCGTGGAAATCCACGTTCACAATATCAGAAAGTACGGCTTGGGCCCCCACAGACAGGTAGACGACTACTGCTATGGAGGAGACGCCGGAATGGTGATGATGGTGGAGCCTGTCTTCAAGATGATCGAGGAACTCAAGGCGGAACGCAACTATGACGAGGTCATATATATGTCCCCCGACGGCGAACTGCTCAGCCAGGGCATAGCCAACGAACTTTCCCTCAAAGAGAACATCATACTGCTCTGCGGACACTACAAAGGAATCGACCACCGCATCCGCGAGCACCTTGTCACAAGGGAGATCTCTATAGGAGACTACGTCCTGAGCGGAGGCGAGATTCCGGCCGCAGTGGTGGCCGACTCCATAGTCCGCCTCATCCCCGGCGCCCTCACCGACGAGACTTCCGCACTCAGCGATTCCTTCCAGGACGACCTGCTCTCCCCTCCCGTCTACACCCGCCCCGCCGAGTACAACGGATGGAAGGTCCCGGACGTGCTCCTCAGCGGCAATCCCAAGCTCATAAGGGAGTGGCAGGAAGAGCAGGCGCTGGAGAGAACCAGGGAACTGCGCCCTAACCTACTTTCTAAAAATTTTTAAAATCAATAGAAAATTTTTCTTGATTTTTTTCAATTTCTTTTGCAGATATGAAAAAATGGCTTATCTTTGCAACAGAATTAAAACGATATAAGTCGCTCACGAAAGAATAATTCTAACCAACATAATTAGCCTTCTTTAAGGTAATACACTACTAACTAACCATTAAAGCCCGCTGTGAAGCGGGCTTTAAATTTTTGGTATGTACCTTGACGGTATTAGATGTACAGGGCGATGATTGCCTCGTAGAGTTCCTGCTTGCCGGAAGTCTGCTTGGGCTCTCCAACCTTCTTTGCGTATGCAACTGCATCCTCGAGGGTGAGTTTGCCGTCCTCGAAGTCCTTACCTACGCCTGCGTCGTAAGAAGCGTAACGCTCCTTGCGCATCTGCTCGATAGGAGAATTTGCAAGAACGTCGGCTGCGATCTCAAGAGCGCGGGCCATTACGTCCATACCTGATACGTGGGCGATAACGATGTCCTCGAGGTCGGTAGAGTTACGACGGGTCTTGGCGTCGAAGTTGCTTCCTCCTACGAGGCCGCCGTTGCGGATGATAACCATCATAGCCTGAACGAGCTCGTACAGGTCGATAGGGAACTGGTCGGTATCCCATCCGTTCTGATAGTCTCCCCTGTTGGCGTCGATGCTTCCGAGAAGGCCTGCGTCAGCAGCTGCCTGGAGCTCGTGCTCGAAGGTGTGGCCTGCGAGAGTGGCGTGGTTAACCTCGATGTTAACCTTGAAGTCCTTGTCAAGTCCGTTGGCGCGGAGGAATCCGATAACGGTCTCGGTATCTACGTCGTACTGGTGCTTTGAAGGCTCCATAGGCTTGGGCTCGATGAGGAAGGTTCCCTTGAATCCCTTTGCACGTGCATAGTCGCGAGCCATCTTGAGCATTGTTGCCATATGCTCTTTCTCACGCTTCATATCGGTGTTCAGGAGGCTCATATAGCCCTCGCGGCCGCCCCAGAATACGTAGCACTCTCCTCCGAGTTCGATTGTTGCGTCGATAGCGTTCTTGATCTGAACCATAGCGCGGGCTGCAACGTCGAAGTCAGGGTTGGTGGAAGCGCCGTTCATATAACGCTTGTGTCCGAATACGTTGGCTGTTCCCCAAAGGAGTTTGATGCCGGTCTCGGCCTGCTTCTGCTTGAGGTATGCTACAACCTCCTTGAGGTTCTTCTCATACTCTTCGATTGTGTCAGCCTCTGCTACGAGGTCTACATCGTGGAAGCAGTAGTATCCGATTCCGAGCTTCTGCATGAGCTCGAATCCAGCGTCTACCTTGTTCTTTGCTGCCTGTACCGGATCGGGATCACCGTTCCAAGGGAAGCACTTTGTTCCGGGACCGAACTGGTCGCTGCCCTCAGCGCACAGAGTGTGCCACCAAGCCATTGCGAACTTGAGCCAGTCCTTCATTTTCTTGCCACATACGACCTTCTCAGGATCATAGTAATGAAAAGCCATGGGATTCTTGGAATCCTTACCCTCGAAAGGGATTTTCCCTACAGTCGGGAAGTATACTTTGTTAGCCATAAAGTGATAATTGATTTTTTATTGAAGTGTTTTGTTAAGATATTCTTTCCAGTTGCCGTAGGCTTCCTCCAGAGGCTCCTTCCACTCGTCCACAGGGGTAACCTCGCCCTCTTTCTGCAATGAGGCGAAAGCTTCCTTGGAGTTCTTGTAGAAACCGCATCCGAGAGCCGCTCCGCGGGCTGCTCCAAGGGCGCCGTCGGTGCTGAGGATCTCGATTGTGGTGTCGCACAGGGTTGCCAGGGTGCGGCGGAAGATTGGACTCAGGAACAGGTTGGCCTTTCCTGCGTGGATAACCTTGGTGGACATTCCCAACTCCTTGATTACGTCAAGGCCGTAGCGGAAGGAGAATGCGATGCCCTCCTGGGCTGCCCTGATGATATGTGCCGAAGAGTGGCGCACGAGGTCTATTCCGGATATTCCGGCTCCTATGTGGCGGTTGCAGAGAACGCGCTCGGCTCCGTTTCCGAAAGGAAGCATGAGGAGTCCGTCAGATCCTACGGGGATGCTGTCGGCTATGATGTTCATCTGGCTGTATGTCATATCCGGGGCGATGTTGCGCCTTACCCAGGAATTGAGGATTCCGGTTCCGTTGATGCAAAGCAGAACGCCGTAGCGGTTCTTCTCGGCAGTGTGGTTAACGTGGAGGAAGCTGTTGACGCGGAACTGAGGGTCTGCAAGACGCTTGTCGGAAACAGCGTATACTACGCCGCTGGTACCTCCGGTGGCGGCAACTTCACCCGGCTCCAGAACGTCAAGTGAGAATGCGTTGTTGGGCTGGTCTCCCGCACGGTAAGCTACCGGGGTGCCCTGAGGGATTCCCAGAAGGCCCTCGATCTTTGCGGTTGTCCTTCCGGAGATGCCTATTGAAGGAGCCACGTCAGGAATCATATCGGTATCTATTCCGTAGTACTTGGCCACGAAATCTGCCCTTTCGTTTTTCTTGAAGTCCCAGAGGATCTGCTCTGAAAGACCGGTCTCGGTTGTGGTGACGTCACCTGTGAGGAGGTAGTTGATATAGTCACCCGGCAGCATGAAGCGGTATATCTTGTCATAAAGCTCCGGCTCGTTGCGCTTTACCCAAGCAAGCTTGGATGCGGTGAAGTTGCCCGGAGAGTTGAGAAGATGGGTGACGCATTTTTCCTGGCCGATTGCCTGGAGGGCTTCCTCTCCTATAGCCACGGCGCGGGAGTCGCACCAGATGATGGCGTCGCGTACCGGGTGGATGTCCTTGTCCACTGCCACCAGACCGTGCATCTGGTAAGTGATGCCTATGCAGGCTACCTCCTTGAGGTCATACTGCAGTCCGATGTCCTGTACGCCGTCGCAGATATATTTCCACCAGAGCATGGGATCCTGCTCGGCCCAGCCCTTCATCGGGGAGGATATTTTCATTTCTGCGGTAGGGTTAGTAGAAGATGCCAGGCAAACGCCTTTCTCTATGTCCAATAAAGAAACTTTTATGGACGAAGAGCCTATATCAATACCTAAAGAATACATGTTATTAATTAATTGGTAAATCTTAACAAAGATAAGGATTTATTTCGTATGTCAAAGTATGATTCTCATTTTTTACGGAAGCGGCGACAAAGCGAATTCAGACAGCCCCTGAAGACCCGGAAGTCCGTAATATGACAGCACCAGATTACCCTTGAGGAAGACCTGCCTTCCCAGCAGTCCGGGATTGTCCACCAGGTTAAGAGCGTCCCTGATATCGCCCTGCTGCAACTGCACGCTCAGGCAGCCCTCCCTGCCGGTTGCGACCGCCTTGGAACTCAGAAGGAGGTTGGTCCTGGAGGAGAACGGCGGGGCGTAGGAGGCTTTTGACGAAGACAGGTCACCTCCCACTATGTATCCGTACACCCAGACGTCCCGGAGGCCCGCCCCCTGCCTGGCTGACCAGACGTCAAGCGCAGAAGCCTTGTCGTCCCCTGTCGTTCCACCGGACGAACCGGGAACAACTTCTTCGCTGGTCCAGATTCGCGAAGTGTCCACGCTGACGCTCACTCCCCCGGATGTCTGGACCGGAGCGTGAACATTGAGGCAGAGGATTTCCCTAGCCCTCAGCACCCTGTCCAGCAAAGGCGTGGACTGTTGCCCCATAAGAAGGTCGAAGTGGGTCATTCCGGGAGGAAAATACGCGATGCGGGACTCCCCCGCCTTATATACCAGCAGGGACTCACCTGAGGTGATGTTGACAGAAGCATCGGGGTCCCTGTACGTTATTGCCGGATCGAAACTGATCTTGACGCCGGAATTAACCTGCTGGCACAGCAGCCTGGTGACGGACTCTCCACCGGGTTCCACAACCACGGTCTGTTCGTCTCCATAAATAGGATTGGAGAATGCGGGGGCTTCCTCCAGTGAAGAAGATACTTTTACATTGTAGGTGCCCGGGTTGGCCATTATGGGCTGAGGTGCAGAGCCATAGAGACCGTCGTAGACAGTCCGCCCGTTGGCGGCCGTTATGGACAGGATGAAGGAATTGGTATCAGGCACCTGGTCTGAAGCCTTGGTTGCGAGATAGGACTCCCTGGAGAAGAAGACCAGCATCCGGCCTTCTTCCTGGGGGAAGAAATAGTCGCAGGAACTGACAGTCAGGACGACTGTCGTCAGGAGTGGTAATAAAACAAAATTTTTCATAGTTTATGGATTAAGTAGAACAGGTCGGCCCTAAAATTTCACGAGGTAGCCGCATCTCTGCGGCTGCCTCGCTACTTAACCTAAACTTAAACTATGAAAAACTTCATCGCAAACATAGTAAAATTTTTACTACGAGCCAAAATTTTCTTGTCATTTTTTTAAAAGTTTTTTCATAACTGCCCTGAAGCCGTCCAGACAAATTCTTTTTTTTAAAAAATACGTATTTATGGGAATAATTATGATTGAATTATTACTAACTTTACACGTAATAAAGTATATCCTTATTTAATTAAATAGTTTTCATATGAAAAAACTTTTGATTTTAGCCGGTATGCTGGCTCTTCTGGTAGGCTGCCAGAAGCCTGTTGCACAGGAACAACTCAGCCCGGTCCTCACCATCGAAGGCGGACAGGTGCAGGGTGTGTCAGTAGACAATGTTAAAGACGTGTTCGTATTCCGCGGAATCCCCTACGCTGCAGCACCTATCAGGGAGAACCGCTGGAAAGCTCCTCAGCCCGTAGAGCCCTGGAAGGGTGTTTATCTCGCAAAGAGATTCGGTAACCCCAGTTACCAGCACATCCAGTACAAGGGCGG
>JAGCVB010000008.1 GCA_017962585.1 Bacteroidales bacterium | reverse complement strand
CGGACTCTTCTGCCTATGAGTTGAGTCGTCTGTGAGCCGAAATCTAGTATGATTATCTTTTGCATTTGGCTTACGCAGGATTTAACCTACGAATTTAACTAAATTATTTAAAAAGTACGATGTTACCATACGAAACTGATGATAAATAATGCCTGTCGAAGAGATGTCAATTCGCCACATAGTGATGCAATTCGCCAACACAGGTGTGCTGTTCGCCACATAGGGCCTTTCAGGGTTAGGTGGGGGCTTGATTTAGGTATATCTTTGCAGCCGGAAAATATTTCCAATCACTTTAAACTTGACTAATTATGGATCAGAAAATTTTTGCAGCTGTATCAGAGATCATATCTGATAAGCTTGGTGTATCAGAATCAGAAATTACCGAAAAGGCAAACTTCGTGTCAGACCTCGGAGCTGACTCCCTTGACGTCGTAGAACTCGTAATGGAAATCGAGAAGAAGTTCGACATCCAGATTCCCGACCACGACGCAGAGACCTTCAAGACCGTGGGTGACGCTGTAGAGTACCTCTCTAATAAAATCAATAAGTAAACAGATAGCCGGTCTTGCCGGCTATGACTGACTGTATGGAAAATTTCATAAAACTATTTGAGAAATCCGTCAAGACCAGGTGGGAAAACCCGGCATTGTCGGATTTCCGCGTGTCAACTGAAACCTATGCCCAACTGGCAAAGAAGATAGAGCTGCTTAACCTGACTTGGGAGGGAGCAGGCATCCCTAAAGGGAGCAAGATAGCCATCAACGCCCGAAGCAGCAGCCGCTGGCTCGAGGTGTTCTTCGCCTGCCTGGCAGGAAAATACGTCAGCGTAGAGATGTTCAACGGCTTCCTGCCCGCCGACGTACAGAATCTTGTCAATCATTCAGACAGCCGTGTCCTCTATACAGAGCCGAACACCTTTGCGGCAATGGACTTCGAGAAGATGCCCCAGCTGGAGGCTGTCATCAATATGGAAAATATGGAGATCCTGGCATCCAGAGGAACTTTTGCAGAGTCCCTGGCCACCGCCGAGGAGCGCTTCGCAAAGAAGTATCCCAACGGATTCACCGCCCAGGACGTCAATTACGACAGTTTCGGAATGGAAGACGTCTGCGCCATTATGTACACTTCCGGATCTACCGGAAATCCCAAGGGCGTGATGCTTACTGTGAAAAACTTCAGTTATAATGTAAAATATCTCCCCGTCGTGTTCCCCTTCAAGGAGAATGAATGCTATACCAGCATCCTGCCTTTCGCCCACATTTTCGGCCTGAGCTGCGACGGAATCGTACCTATGTGCATGGGTATGCATACCGTAATCCTGGGAATGCCTCCTATCCCTTCCAACGTGATGGCGATAGTTCAGGAGTATCATCCCAGAATCTTCCTTGCCGTGCCTCTCATCCTTGACAAGTTCGTCAAGTTCACCCTTGGCGCCGAGATGAAGAGCGAGGAGGGAAGCCGCAAGCTGGAGAACTACAAGGAGAATCCCGAGTACTGCGAGGAGCTTCGCGCAAAGGTTATGGGTGCGCTGGGCGGAAGGATAGAGTCCTTCGCCACCGGCGGCGCCGCAATTCCTCCCGAGGTGGAGTCCCTGCTGGCGTTCAAGATCAAAATGCCTTTCCTAACAGGTTACGGCATGACCGAGACCGCTCCGCTCATTTCCTGCGGAAAGGCCGGCAACTACAAGGCCAAGTCCTGCGGCGAGATGGCTCCCGGAATCGAATACAGGATAGACTCTCCCGACCAGGAGAACATCCCCGGAGAACTCCAGATAAAGGGCGACAACGTTTTCGCCGGATACTATAAGAACCCTGAGGCCACCGCCGCTACGTTTACAGCGGACGGATGGTTCCGTACGGGTGACATCGGTACCATTGACAAGGACCAGACCCTGTTCCTGGTGGGACGCTGCAAGAACGTGCTGCTCTCATCCAACGGACAGAACATCTTCCCCGAGGAGATAGAGGTTATCCTCAATACGCTTCCTTACGTGGCTGAGTCGATAGTGGTGCAGAGGGACAACTGCCTGCACGCCATCATAGTTCCCAAACTGGACGAAGCCACCAACGACCATCTTGACATGCAGACTCTCAACAACGTGATGGAGATGAATGTCAAGAAGCTCAACGCGAGCATACCGGTATACTCGGCCATCAACTCCTATGAACTCAGGATGGAGCCGTTTGCCAAGACGCCTAAGGGAAGCATCAGGAGATTCATGTATTCCTGACGATTTTCTCGGGAACTATGAACTGACGCAGTTCTTTGTAATACTTCCGTGATACCGGGATCTCGGTCCCGGTATTGTCGGACAGGACTATGGCGGCCTTTCCGCTGCTGTGATGGAGCATCTTGACGTGGTTCAGGTTCACCAGGTAAGAGCGGTGGCACCTGATTATGGAAGTGCCCTTGAGGGCTTCCTCCACCTGCAGGGTGCTGCTCCGCAGAAGGTAATTGTTCATTGTATCGCCAATCAGGTAGTAGATGCTCACATAGTTGTCTTGAGACATTATGTAGTAGATGTCGTCCTGCGCCGCAGAAATCTTGAGCGCTCCGCTGTGGTCGTAAAGATTGACCATCGGGATGTCGGGACGGATGTCCTGCTCGGCGATGTTCAGCTGAAGCAGGCGGATCTCTTCTTTCTTGTCCTGGATGGTTGCGTACATGAACGAGATCAGGAAGGGGAAGACAAGTATGAGCGCTACGCAGAAAATTGTGCGCATCAACAGTTCTCCGGTACCTGAGTGGGTGGAATACCCCATAAGGACGGTGAACAAAAGGTAGATGACCGCCAGTCCCAGAAGTTCGGCCGCTGTCCAGACGGCCAGGTGTGCCATCTTGGCGTCGTGCTTTTTCTGGAAACGGAAGAACAACTCCCTGCTGACAAGCAGGAAAACAATGCAGGCTGCGTAGAAAGCTATGGAAAACCCGGTCAGTCTCCAGGAGGAGGCAGACAGCCAGAACGTAGATGAGAACGGCTTGTAAAGAGCCAGGAATCCGATTGAAAAAAGGACGTCGTACAAGACTGTCCTGTAAAGGAATCCTCTGCTCAGATAGTGTTTGGGGACTTCCATAATCAGATGCAAAGATAAGAAAAGGAACTTAAATGAAAAAAGATAGAAGAGTTGTAATAACCGGACTCGGCGCAGTTACGCCAGTGGGAAACAACGTCCCGGATATGTGGAAAAGCATAGCCGGAGGCAGTTGCGGAATAGACCGCATAACAGGTTTCAATCCTGAAGACCTGCCGGTACCTGTAGCTGCCCAGATAAAAGGCTTCGACCCGATAGCAGCGGGTTTAACCCCCTCTGAAGTAAGGCATTACGATTATTTCAGCCAGTATGCAGTAGCAGCTTCGCTGGAGGCTATGAAGCAGAGCGGACTGGTCAGCGGAGAGAATATCGATCCGCTCCGTCTGGGTGTTTACATAGGCTCCTGCATAGGCGGCCTCAAGACCTTCATCGACCAGACTCTGGTATGGAGGGACGAGGGCGCAAGGCGTATATCTCCACTCTTCGTGCCGATGCTGATCTCCAACCTGGGAGCAGGCAACACGGCCATCAAGACCGGGGCCAGCGGCCCCTGTCTGGCGCCCGTTTCCGCCTGCGCCACCAGCACCAACACGGTGGGGGAGGCATACCTCGCAATAAAGTATTCCAGGGCGGACGCAATCATTGCGGGAGGCAGCGAGGCCGCCATCCATCCGCTTACGCTGGGAGGCTTCTGCAACTGCAAGGCGCTGTCAACCGCGGAGAACCCTCTGGAGGCATCGCTTCCGTTCGACTCCAGGCGCAGGGGCTTCGTGATGTCCGAAGGCGCCGGAGTGCTCGTTCTGGAGGAACTGGAGCACGCCAAAGCGCGAGGTGCTGAGATCATCGCAGAAGTCTGCGGATATGGCAATACCTGCGACGCATACCACTATACGGCGCCGCGCCCCGACGGAACCATCACCGCCAAATCCATCTCCGACGCATTGTCGGAGGCCGGTTTCAAGGAAGGCGAGAGCCTTTACATAAACGCCCACGGAACCGGAACCCCTATGAACGACAAGGCGGAGACCACCGCCATCAAGATAGCCTTGGGAGACACCCAGGCCCGCAAGGCCAGGATCAGTTCTTCCAAGTCAATGACCGGACATATGCTGGGCGCAGCGGGAGGCGTCGAACTCATCATTTCCGCCCTTGCCCTGAAGGAGGGAATAGTTCCTCCTACTATAGGCCTGACTTCTCCGGATCCAGACTGCGACCTGGATTATACCCCTTTGAAGGCAGTGAAGGCAGACCTTGACGTAGCAATATCAAATTCACTTGGATTCGGCGGTCACAACGCCTGTGTAGCATTAAGAAAATACGATGAATAGAGAAGAACTTAAGCAGTATATGGCCCACCGCGAGCCTATGCTCCTTGTAGATGAAGCGGAACTTGTCTCTCCCACTGAAACCGTTGCGCATTATACCATAACCGGGGAAGAATTCTTCCTCAAGGGACATTTCCCGGGCAATCCAATCGTACCCGGAGTGATCCTGTGCGAGATGATGGCCCAGGGGAGCGTGATGCTTTTCAAGGACGAACTCCTTACTCACCTTGCCCTATATGTAGGAATTGACAAGGTGAAATTCAAGCGCAGCGTGCTTCCCGGAGATACCGTGGAGGTCAATTCCAAGACCGTTACCAAGAGAGGTCCGCTCATCATAGTGGACGCCCAGGCGACTGTGGAGGGACAGCTTTGCTGCAAGGGAACGCTCTCTTTCATGCTTGTAAAAAAAGAGGCTAAATAATATATTTGTACGTTATTGTTTCAAGAAATGGCTAACAATCTTTTAAAGGGTAAGAAAGGCATAATCTTCGGCGCTCTGAACGAGCAGTCGATAGCTTGGAAAGTGGCCGAGAGGGTAGTGGAAGAAGGAGCGTCGATAGTGCTGACCAACACCCCCGTGTCAATAAAGTTCGGTACCATTCAGGAACTGGCGCAGAAGACCGGCAGCATAGTGGTTCCGGCCGACGCTACGTCAGTTGAGGACCTGGAAGCCCTGGTGGATGCTGCGATGGAGCATTTCGGAGGCAAGTTCGACTTCGTCCTCCACGCAGTGGGAATGTCCGGCAACCTCCGCAAGGGCAAACCCTACCAGAAGCTCAATTACGATTTTTACGCAAAGACCCTGGACGTGTCCGCGCTGTCCTTCCACAAACTGCTGCAGACGCTCTATGACAAGGATGCCCTGAACGAATGGGGCTCCGTAGTAGCCCTCAGCTACATTGCCGCAGACAGGGTTATGCCGGGCTACAACGATATGGCAGACGCCAAGGCCGTGCTCCAGGCCATCGCCAGGAATTTCGGCTACCTGTACGGGCGCAAGTGTCACGTAAGGGTGAACACCGTTTCCCAGTCTCCAACGGCCACTACAGCCGGGCAGGGGATTGCCGGGATGGACAGGATGCTCTCCTTTGCGGACGAAACCTCCCCGCTGGGCAACGCCAGCGCCCTTGACTGCGCAGATTACGTGGTGACGCTGTTCTCCGACCTCACGCGCAAGGTCACTATGCAGAATCTTTATAATGACGGAGGATTCTCGTCAGTGCTGCCGTATCCAGAAATGAAAGAATAGATGATATATTTCCTCATAGCAGTGGCCTGCGCGTCACTGTTTTCCATAATGTTCAAGTTATGCCGCCTGAAAGATGTCAACATCTCTCAGGCGATGCTTGTTAACTATGCGGTGGGCGCAATCTTCTGCGTATGCCAGGTGGCGGCCGCTATCAAGAGTCCCTCCGACATAAGCGGATTCGCCGGATCGCTGCCTTTCTTCCTGGCAGCTTTCCTGGGCATCCTGTATGTCACCGGGTTCATTGTCAGGGACTTCAGCACGCAGAAATGCGGCGTTGCCCTTACTACTGTGAGCGCCCGTTCCGCCCTGGCGGTCCCTGTGATACTAAGCTGGCTTTTCCTTGGTGACAAGGCTCCTTACTGGCTGGCTGTCATAATGGTACTGGTCTCTCTCATTATGATTGCCTGGCCCCAGGGAGGCTTTGCGGCCGACTCTAAAACAGCCCGTCCGCTGGAGCGTTTGACAATTCTTGCAGAATTGTTCATAATATATGGAATTTGTGATTTTTCTCTTAAATTTGTGCAGCACCTGGTAAGCGCATCAGTGCCTGCCGCCCTTGTAACGCTGGTGGTTTTCGTGTCGGCTTTCCTCATTTCCCTGGTTTACTGCCTGGTGAAGGGAGTCTTCAGGATGCACAGTTTTTCTTGGCGTGAACTTCTGGCTGGCTCGCTTATCGGAATTGCAAATTCGGGGTGCACCGTGATGGTCCTCCGCGCCCTGGGTCAGATGCCCGCGACGGTATTCTACCCTTTGTATAATGTTAGTGTAGTATTGGTCTGCACCCTTGCAGGAATCCTATTCTTCAAGGAACGCCCCTCAGGGTTGCAGATTGCAGGAATGGTCCTGGCCCTTGCGGCCATCTCCCTCCTGGCCTTGAAGTAGGAACATCCCCTTGCGGGGAATAATTATAGAACCAATGTATTTTAATGAAAAAGTAGAGACCATGGACCGCGCGCAATTGCGCGAGCTCCAGAGCCAGAGGCTGGTCAATATAGTAAAGTACACTTACGATAACGTAGAATTCTATCGCAAGCGTATGGACGAAGCGGGAGTGAAACCCGAGGACATCAAATCTATCGACGATATCTCCAAGCTGCCTTTTATGCAGAAGAAGGACTTGCGGGATTATTATCCTTTCGGCACCTTTGCCGCCCCCCTCAAAGACATTGTAAGGTTTCACGCCTCCAGCGGAACAACCGGAAAGCCCATCGTTGCCGGATACACCCGCAACGACCTTGACAACTGGGCCGAGGGCGTAGCCCGCTGCCTCACAGCCTACGGCGCCACCAAAGAAGATATAATCCAGGTGTCGTATGGTTATGGTCTCTTCACCGGAGGCCTCGGAGCACACGACGGAGG
>JAGCVB010000080.1 GCA_017962585.1 Bacteroidales bacterium | reverse complement strand
TGCCTGTTCTTACTGCCAAAGATTTCAAGAACGACCAGGAAGTCCGCTGGTGCCCGGGTTGCGGGGACCACGCCGTGCTGGCCGCCATACAGCGCACGATGCCAAAGGTCAGCGAGGCGCTGAACTACGAGAAGGAACGCTACGTGGTAGTTTCCGGAATAGGCTGTTCCTCACGTCTTCCATATTATATGGACACTTACGGATTCCACAGCATCCACGGCCGCGTCACCGCAATATCCACGGGTATCAAGGTGGCCAACCCGAGGCTTACCGTATGGCAGGCCTGCGGTGACGGAGACGCCCTGGCAATCGGAGGAAACCATTTCATCCACGCCATCCGAAGGAACCTAGATATCCACGTGATCCTGTTCAACAACCAGATATACGGCCTCACCAAGGGCCAGTATTCTCCTACTTCCAAGCTGGGCGCCATAACCAAGACGTCCCCCTACGGAACCATAGAGCAGCCTTTCAACCCCGGAAGCCTCGTGCTGGGTTCCAAGGGAACCTTCTTCGCCCGCAGCCTTGACGTGGACCTTGCCCTGAACGAGGAGATTATGACCGCCGCGGCCCTCCACGACGGCACCTCCGTGGTGGAAATGCTCACCAACTGCGTCATCTTCAATGACGGCGCCCACAAGAACCTCTCCGACCCCGCCGTCCGCGCAGACCGCACCATCGTGCTCCGCCACGGCCAGAAGATGATCTTCGGAAAAGAGAAGAACAAGGGCCTGGTGCTGTTCAATATGGGACTCAAGGCCGTGACGATAGGGGAGGACGGCTTCACCATTGACGATGTCCTCACACACGACGCCCACACCGACAATATGGGTATCCATATGATGCTGGCCGAGATGAAGGGACCGGGACTGCCCGTCGCCCTGGGCGTCATCCGCGACGTCAAGGACAGGACCTATGACGAGAGGATGACCGAGCAGGTTAACCAAGTATCCGAAAAATCCAAGATTCATACAGTGTACGACCTGCTGCACAGCGGATCTACCTGGGAAGTGAAATAATGTACAACTAACTAACTGATAACCATTTTTTATGAAAACCACAGAATTGATGGCCAAGCTGAGTGCCAAGTACCCTGGAGAGGGCGAGTACCTGCAGGCCGTTCAAGAAGTGCTGGAATCCATAGAGGATATCTACAACCAGCATCCTGAATTCGAAAAAGCAAAGATAGTGGAGAGGATGGTGGAACCTGACCGCATCTTCTCATTCCGCGTAACCTGGGTGGACGACCGCGGAGATGTTCAGACAAATACCGGATACCGCGTACAGTTCAACAGCGCCATCGGACCGTACAAAGGAGGACTTCGTTTCCACAAGGCGGTAACTCCTTCAATGCTCAAGTTCCTCGGATTCGAGCAGACTTTCAAGAATGCCCTCACAACCCTGCCTATGGGCGGAGCCAAGGGAGGATCCGATTTCAATCCAAGGGGAAAGAGCGACGACGAGATCATGCGCTTCTGCCAGGCCTTCATGCAGGAACTCTGGCAGTGCATCGGCCCTGACCAGGACATCCCTGCAGGCGATGTAGGAGTAGGCGGACGCGAGATCGGCTATATGTACGGACAGTACAAGAAACTGGCCCGCCAGTACAATACGGGCGTGCTTACCGGAAAGGGATCCACCTGGGGCGGTTCAGTTCTTCGTCCGGAGGCTACCGGCTACGGCGCTCTCTATTTCACCCAGAACATGCTCCACAGGATTGGAAAGGACATCAAGGGCTGCACAATTGCTGTTTCCGGCTTCGGTAACGTTGCCTGGGGAGCCAGCAAAAAGGCTCTGGAACTCGGCGCCAAAGTCGTTGCAATATCCGGCCCTGACGGCGTCTGCGAGATCCCTGACGGCATCACTCCCGAGATGATAGACTATATGCTTGTGATGAGGGCCTCCAACCGCGATAAGGTTGAGGATATGGCCACCCGCTTCCCGGACAAGGCTTTCTTCACTCCAGGCAAGAAGGCCTGGAGCGTGAAGTGCGACATCGCCCTGCCTTGCGCTTTCCAGAACGAGCTTTCCGAGGAAGACGCAAAGGAACTCAAGGCTAACGGCACCTGGTGCTGCTGCGAGGTTTCCAACATGGGATGCGAGCCTGGCGCCATCCACTACTTCCAGCACAACGGCGTGATGTTCGCTCCCGGCAAGGCTGTGAACGCCGGTGGTGTAGCCACCTCCGGTCTTGAGATGACTCAGAATGCTTCGCATATCAGCTGGGGCGCAAAGGAAGTGGACGAAAGGCTTCACTTCATCATGGCCTCCATCCATTCGCAGTGCGTACAGTTCGGCCAGCAGCCTGACGGTACCGTCGACTATGTGAAGGGCGCCAACATCGCCGGCTTCATGAAGGTCGCCACCGCCATGCTGGAGCAGGGCATTATCTAGCGTCAGCGTCAAGTTACAGTTAGGGCTGAAAAGGGTAACAAATGCAGGCTTGACGCCGAAAACCCTTTTCAGCCCTAACTGTACCTTAACGCAGTCAGATCCATATATGCAGGCATGACTCCAGCGGGCAGGTGGGGCGAGAAAAACCCGTGGCCGCCCATGGCCTCGTGAATGGGTGGATGGCGCTTGCGCCAGACGGGATGAAGCGAAGCGAAAGGTTTTTTCGCCCCACCTGCCCGCTGGAGTCCGAATAAAGGTAAACGAAAATAAAGACAAAGGAAGGGTCTGAAATTTCAGACCCTTCCTTTGTCGGGATGAGGCGACTCGAACGCCCGACCCCTACGTCCCGAACGTAGTGCGCTAC
>JAGCVB010000079.1 GCA_017962585.1 Bacteroidales bacterium | reverse complement strand
CATACACGACCAGCTCCCTCCCAACTCCCCCAGGGTAGGAATACAGCAAGGGTAAGAGGTTGTAGCGGTGCGATGTATCCAGCTTTCCCTTTTTTTTGTAGAACGTCATACCCGGCCTGACCGGGTATCAAGATATTCAGCGGGAAATGACTCCGGAACCGGGCATTTCCCGTTCTTGCGTATACCACACGGCAAACTGGCCGGCGGTAATGCCGCGCTGGGGCTGGTCAAAGAGGATGAAAAGGCCGTTGGAACGCATCAGAAGCGTGGCCTGCTGCAGGGGCTGGCGGTAGCGTATGCGCACCAGGTAACGGCGGTTCTCGCCGACCTCCATCCTGAGGTCGGGCCTTATCCAATGGATCTCTTCAGGGGCAATCCGCAGGCAGCTGCGCATCAGGCCCTTGTGGGTGTGGCCTTCGCCAACGTATATGACATTGTTGGGGATGTCGGTGGCAAGGACGAATATGGGCTCCTTGTGTCCGCCTATGTTGAGGCCCTTGCGCTGGCCCACGGTAACGAACTGTGCCCCCTCGTGAGTGCCGACGATCTTCCCCCAAGGATTCTCCTTGTAGCGGGTCTTCTTGACGTGGTGGTTGCGGGCGCGGTAAGTCTCTGTCTGGAAGGTGATGCCGCTGTAGTCAATGGGGGTGGATAATTCCATCAGTTCTTCGTCGGTGCAGTCAGTACCTTTTGCCAGCAGTGCGGCATCAAGGGCGTATTTGGGACTGTCCTGGTAGAACTGGTCATATACTTCCACCACGTTGCCTTCAACGCTCTTAAGCTGTTGCTGGAGGAAAACGGGAAGGTCCACCTTGCCTACGAAGCATATCCCTTGGGAATCCTTCTTGTCGGCGGAGGGGAGATCGGCCTCCTGTGCCAGGCGCCTGACTTCAGGCTTGCTGAGTTCCCCGATGGGGAACATAGCGCAAGCCAGCTGCTCCTGCGACAGTTGGCACAGGAAGTAGCTCTGGTCCTTGTTGGAATCGTCTCCCGCCAGTATGCGGTACATTGTCTTGCCGTCGGGTGCGGTGAATTCTTCCTTGCGGCAGTAATGGCCTGTAGCTACCATATCGGCGCCCATGGAGCGGGCGGCTGCCATGAATGCGTCGAACTTGATTTCTCTGTTGCACAGCACGTCAGGATTGGGGGTGCGTCCTTTGGAGTATTCGTCGAACATATAATCCACCACGCGCTTGCGGTATTGCTTGGACAGGTCCACGAAGTAGAAGGGGATGCCTATCTTGCGGGCCACCATCTCTGCCACGAACTTGTCTTCTTCCCATTCGCAGTCTCCGTGCAGTGTGCCCTCGGTGTCGTGCCAGTTCTGCATGAACATAGCAAAGACATCGTAACCCTGCCTCTTGAGCAGCAGGGCGGCCACGCTGGAGTCTACGCCTCCTGAAAGTCCTACGCAAATCTTCATCTGTCGCAAAGATACGAATCATATTTTTCAAATAATATTATTATCTTTGCGTGCAATAACATTAATCCACCCGCCTTATGTCTTTTATCGATGAAAGAATAGCAATGGATGGTCTGACTTTCGACGATGTATTGCTGATCCCCGCTTATTCCCAAGTACTTCCAAAAGAAGTGAGCCTGTCCGGCAGGTTCTCCAGGAACATATCCCTCAACATCCCCATTGTGTCCGCCGCAATGGATACCGTGACCGAGGCTCCTATGGCAATAGCCCTAGCCAGGGAAGGAGGAATAGGCGTGATACATAAGAATATGTCCATAGCGGAGCAGGCCGCCGAAGTGCGCAAGGTAAAGCGCGCCGAAAACGGGATGATCATGGATCCTATCACCATCCACAAAGACCAGACAGTGGGTGACGCCCTGGAACTGATGCACGAGAACCACATCGGAGGAATTCCCGTCGTAGATGACGAGGATATGCTTGTGGGAATCGTCACCAACCGCGACGTGCGCTTCCAGACCGATATGGACGTAAAGATAGAAGATGCGATGACCAGCAAGGGACTGGTTACCATCCTGGACAACCAGACAGACCGCGAGTATGTGAAGAAGGTCCTCCAGGAGCATAAGGTGGAAAAACTTCCGGTGGTAAATGCCAAGGGCAAGATAGTGGGACTCATCACCTATAAGGACATAACCAAGGAGAAACTCCATCCGTTCGCCTGCAAGGACTCCAACGGACGCCTGAGGGTTGCGGCCGGAATCGGCATCACCTCCGACGCCCTGGCAAGGGTTACCGCACTTGTGGCAGAAGGAGTGGACGCAGTGGTGCTTGACAGCGCCCACGGACACAGCAAGGGCGTTCTGGACAAGCTTAAGGAGATAAAGGCCGCGTTCCCCAAGTTGGACGTGGTTGTCGGCAACATAGCCACCGCCGAGGCAGCCAAGATGCTGGTTGAGGCAGGCGCAGACGGAATCAAGGTGGGAATCGGCCCCGGCTCCATCTGCACCACCCGTATAGTGGCGGGCGTGGGTGTTCCTCAGCTCAGCGCAATCTTCGAGTGCGCCAAGGAGGCCCACAAGGCAGGCATCCCCATCATAGCGGACGGAGGCTTGCGTTACTCAGGTGACGTTGTAAAGGCCCTGGCCGCAGGAGGCGACTGCGTAATGTGCGGATCTATGTTCGCCGGAACCGAAGAGGCCCCGGGAGAGACAATCATCTATAACGGACGTAAGTTCAAGACATACCGTGGAATGGGATCGCTGGACGCAATGGCAGCAGGTTCCAAGGACCGCTATTTCCAGGACAAGGAGACAGAGGTAAAGAAGCTCGTTCCGGAAGGAATCGTAGGCCGCGTACCTTATAAGGGAACTCTGGAAGAGACTGTTTATCAGCTGATAGGAGGTCTGCGTTCCGGTATGGGATACTGTGGAGCACACAACCTGCAGGAACTTCAGCAGGCCCGTTTCACAAGGGTTACCGCAAGCGGAATGGCAGAGAGCCATCCTCACGACGTGACAATCACCAAAGAGACACCGAACTATTCCCGAGGCGACTAGGAACGGTATTTGATATAGTTGAAAGGTCCCTGATAATTGCAGGGGCCTTTTTAATTGCTTCACTATGAAACGTATTCTAAAAATGATGGCAAGTGCCATCCTGTCAATCATTTGTATGAGTGCATTCGCAAAGGACGACGGGGGCCATACCCTGACATCGCTGTGGAAATCCTTCTACACGGCAATGAACGAAGACAAGCCCAAGGACCAGGAGCGTATCCTGGAAAACATAAAGAAGGAAGCCCTTACCAAGAAACTGGCCTGGGACTATTACGACGCCTGCCAGCAGTACGTTCACGTCAAGGCGCGCTCCAACTGGAAACTGTATGAAGAACTTGACCAGGCCTTCCGCAAGGAAATAGAGGCATTCCCGGTTCCGGTGGCGGCTTTCTACCTGAAGATGGGGGAGAATCCCCAGGAGATGCTGGAGTTCGTGCGCAGGAACAAGGCAGGGCTGGAGTCCGCCCGCAACGACGAGTTCTACGAAAGGGATTACAGGATAAACGGCCAGCTCTACTCGGAAGTCCTCCTGCAGTATCTTCACAACGATTACGAATACGCCCTGTGGAGCCTCTTCCTCCAGAGACAGGAATCCCAGGAATTCAGCGACCTTGTCAAAGGGAAATACCCCGAAGAGGCCTTCGCCGAATACTCCCGCATTACCTGGAAGGAGCGTGAAGAGCAGAAAGACGAATTGAGCGCTTTCGCCGGAAAATACAATGGAAAGGCCGTGGCGATGATGGCACGCCAGGATCTCCTTTCAAGGTATTACGACGACCTCAGGGACAAGGGAACATCCAAAGACTATATATCGCTCAGGGACGCCTGTGAGAACTTCATCAAGGAACGCGACGCCTTCACAGGATCTGAAAGGGCCATAGCCAGGCTTTGCAACGATCCTGACCAACTTCTGGAGACCCTGAACGCCAAGGCGATAGGTTACAAGATAAAAGACGGAGAAGTCGAGGTCTATCTTCGCAATCTCCCCTCAGTTACTTTCCAGCTTCTTCAGAAGAAGAAAGTTACCTGGCAGACGGAACTGAAGAATACGGCGGCCAGCTACTATGTTCCCGATACACTCCGATTCAACCTGCCGCCTATGGACGACGGTATGTACGATGTCCATTGCTATAACGGCAAGACTTCAAGAGATGACAATTACGAGCGTTATTCCGTTTCATTCGCAATAAGGAAAGACGCCTCAGGATACAATATCTTCGCAGCAGACTACAAGACTGGAAAACCTTTGGGAAAAGTCGACGTGGTTGTGGAAGAAGATGAAGACAAGGAGATAGGCCGCACGACAGTGGATACCTCGGACGGCTTCGCAAGGCTTGGAGGGGACATCGGTAACCTGCTGCAGGTACGCAACCGTTCCAGGAGGACATACGTGATGTACAAAGATGAGCAAGGTTATGTCCGCCGCTCCCGCGACCATTACGCCTATTTTGGAGAAGATCACGCCTACAATCCAGACGAGAAAGAACTGCGTGCCCTCCTGATCACTGACCGTACCGCATTCAATCCGGACGAGACGGTGCATTTCAAGGCAATCCTGTACAACGGGGTATATTCCCTGGAGAACTGCCCCGCAGGAGTCAAGGTCAACGCCCGCCTGCTGGACGTCCAGGGCAGGGAGATAGATTCCAAAGAACTGGTTACCAACAATTTCGGCACCGTGGCAGGAGACTTCGTCCTCAAGAGGGGAGAGCGCAACGGCCACTACCAGCTGCAGATACGCCAGGGTAACCGCATCCTGGATTCCAGGAGCCTCAGGGTGGATGACTTCGTGTTGCCTACTTATGAGCTTGTATGGAATCACGAAAGGGTATATTACCGTCCTGTTGACAAGATAGAGTTCAAAGGAACCCTGCTGAGTTACTCCGGCCACGGCCTGGGGGCAGCGGAGGTTACTTATACCTTGCGCCGCAACTGGGAGGACATCCGTTCCGGTTCGCTTACTTTGGACGGCAACGGGAACTTCACAGTAGAGGCTGAAGTTCCGGATAACGACAATTACCTGACTTACAATATAGAGGTCAAGGTTGTGGATGCGACAGGGGAGACAAAGACCTTCTCGTCCTCCTGCAACGTCCAGAAAAAGCCGGAGGAGCCCAAGGAGTACTTCTTCAAGGAACTGGAGGCTCAGGACAGCCTGTCAGTAAGAGTAGTGGCGGGCAGCAAGCGTACCTGGATGATTGCCAGCCTGTACGGCCCTGGCAACGTCCTTCTGGAAAAGCGGCTGGTTGAATTCGCGCCCGAGAACGGAAAACCGGCACAGACGGTAGTGAATTATCCGTTCAAGGATTCCTATCCGGATGCCGTAACCCTGGAACTGCTTTATTTCCAGAATGGCGACCATTACAGTTATGCAGTTGTAAAGCGCCGCCCCGACAATCGGTATGAGATGCCTTTGAAGGTTACCCGTTTCAGCGACGAGACCCTTCCGGGAAGGACTTATACCTTCATAATCTCCGGTCTTCCGGGAACCGAGGCCGCCGCAAGCATATTCGACAAGAGTACTGAGAACATATCTTCCAACACCTGGAGGACCATCAGGGCTAACCAGAAACCTGCGGCAAACGTCCAGGAAAGAGTTTCTACCGGAACGGATTATTGCGAAGCCGGACTGTACGCGCCTGTCTTCTATGCCGGAGGAGGCCGTCCTATGTACAAGGCTGCCTCAACCCGCGGGCCTGAGGTGATGATGGTGGCGCAGTCTGCGATGGCCACCAACGCCACTGCAGATTTCGGGGTGATGGACGATGCCATAGCCTATGACGAGGTTGCGGTCGAGGAGGAAATGGCAATGCCGGAGGCCGCTCCTGAAGCCGGTGCGGGATACATCCGCGAGAACTTTGCCAACACCGTCGCCTGGGAGCCTTTCCTGCTGGCAGACGAGAACGGCGACATCAGGCTGAGATTCACCAACGCAGACAAGCTGTCCACCTATTACGTGCAGTTGTTCACATTGGACAAGGAGATGCGAAATGCAGTCCTGCGCCGCCAGATGGTGGTTTCCCTGCCTGTGAAAGTGGCGGTAGTTGAGCCACTGTACCTGTATCGCGACGACAAGTATACCGTTGCCGCAACCCTTTCCAACAGCAAGGACCAGGATATCTCCGGCGAGGTTGAAATCAGCCTGTACGGCAGCGCTGACTACAAGAACGCCCCGTTGCTGTCAACCTATAAGGAGAAGATCACCGTTCCGGCCTCCTCCGCAGTCAGCTTCAGCCACGGGATATCTGTTCCTGCCGCGGACAGCCTTGGAATACTTATCAAGTTCACTGCGGACAATGATGATTTCGGCTCTGACGCCCTGTTCACCGCAGTTCCGGTATACGAGCCCGTCCAGACCCTCACCGAGGCCCATTCATCCCTGCTTTTCCCGACTGACGACAGGGAAGCCGTGATAGCCCGTCTGCGAGCCCAATTCGTGAATGTTCCCAGTTCCCAGGCAACAGTAAGGGAGATTTCCATCTTCCAGATGCTGGGAGAGGCCATTCCTCAGAAGATTGACATTTCTTCCAACAACCTTATATGCCTGCTGGATTCCTATTACGCCAACTACCTGCTGGAGAGAATGGGGCAGGGACGTCTAAGCGCAGAACAGAAGGACGACGTGATGAAACGCCTGATGGCCTGCAAGAAGGCTGACGGCGGATTCTCCTGGTTCCCGGAGATGGATTCCTCACCTATCCTCACTGCAGTGCTTCTTGAGAAGTTTGCTTTGATGGGATTGGAGGTAGATCCCGCAACAGTCCAGTATCTGGATTCCCAGTATTTCCATAAGGAGAAGAGACCTTACTGGTATGGAGGAATAAGTATGGCCCAGTACGCCTACATACGCGCCCTCTACGCATCCGTTCCTTTCAGCAGCAAGGGAATAGACAAGAAGGAATGGAAGGAGTTCAAGAAAGCTTTCAAGAAGTATATGGTGCCT
>JAGCVB010000078.1 GCA_017962585.1 Bacteroidales bacterium | reverse complement strand
GGCTGACAGAGCCATCAGAATTATAGCTGCTGCTAATATGTATAATTTCTTCATAGCTGCTGTACTTTACTGGTTTGTTACTGTGAAATCCTTGAAGATATTGCCGTCCTGGTCATAGAAACGGATGCAGAAATCGCTCATTCCGGGACCGTTGATGACAGTTCCCCTGACAATGTTCTTGCCCTTGTGAAGGGTCAGTTTGGGGGATACGCAGTCGTCAACCACCATACGGCGATCGTTTGAAAGGAGGATTGCCTCTTCTCCGTTTACGTACCAGATGGATCCGGAATTAGAACCTACTGCCATCCTTACGGTAACGTCCTTGTCGACGTTGATTACCGTCACAGCCATAAAAACTCCTTCTGTCGGATGAAGTCCGAGTCCTGAAGCGAAGCGGTACAGCTTTACGTTGTATTTCTTGCTGTCAAGGCAGTGCCATTTGAGTTTAGTCTTGTCTGCAAGGGTGACTGTCTGTCCATCCTTGGGCACCATTGTCATCTGGTCCTTGAAATAAACAATTGAGAATTCATTCCTCAGATAACTGTCGTTGAAGGCGGCATTTGAATTGAGACCCGGTTTTCCGATAGGCTCAAGCAGGGTCCACCTCTGGACGAAGCCCTTTGCATCGGGACCAGCAGGAGTTGCCGTACTGGGGGTGAAATAATCACTGAGTACCGGCGGGGGTACCTGGCCCGGTGCTGACTGTGCGTTCATCTGAATCCCAAGTCCGAAGAACAGGAGAGTCAGAACTATCAATCTTTTCATCTAGTTAGAAATTTAGTGTGTAAGACTTATTTGGTTTAGTATCAATTATCGTTTCATATACGCTGATGCCTGATCCGCTCTTCTGAACTGATTCATAGCCCTTTACAGGCAGCGGGGTGCGAAGCGTGAGGCTGCCGCCGGATCCGGAGAGGATTTTGGCCTCCTTTATACGGCCGTCTTCCCAGGCAATGTCAACGGTGTAGTTTCCGCGGGCGCGGAGACCCTTGACGCTGCCGTCCTCCCAAGCCGAAGGCAGGGCCGGAAGCAGCTGCACTGCGCCGTCGTGGCTCTGGAGCAGCATCTCCGCTATTCCGGCTGTGACGCCGAAGTTTCCGTCTATCTGGAACGGCGGATGCGCGTCGAAGAGGTTGGGGAAGGTCCTTCCGAACGGGTGCGTGCGTGAACCCCTCTCGCTGGGCAGGAGCCTGAGCATATTGCTGATGATGGTGAATGCGTGGTCGCCGTCCTGCATCCTTGCCCAGAAGTTGGTCTTCCAGCCGAGGCTCCAGCCGGTAGCCATGTCGCCGCGCTGCTCCAAAGTAACCTTGGCGGCCTGGAACAGTTCAGGCGTGGAGAACGGACTTATCTGGTTGGACGGGTAAAGGCCGTACAGATGAGAGATGTGACGGTGCTGGTCGTTGGGGTCGTCCCCGTCCTGGATCCATTCCTGCAGTTGACCGTACTGGCCTACCTGCATCGGAGGAATCCTGGAGAGGGTTGCCTTGAGGGTCTGGCAGTAATCCTGGTCTATGCCCAGGATGGTTGCGGCCTCAAGCACGCTGCTCAGGGCATCGTGAACTATCTGGTTATCCATTGTACAGCCTGCCGTGATGGTGGAACGCTTTCCCATAGGTCCGTGCTCCGGACTTGTAGACGGCACCACTACCAGATAATTGGTTCCCGGAAGCGGCTGGAGGTAATCCAGATAGAAGTCGGCTGCACCCTTCAGGACGGGATACCATTCACGCAGGAAATCCTTGTCCTGGCTGAACAGGTAATGCTCCCAGAGGTGCGTGGCCAGCCACGCGCCGCCGCTGGGATACATTCCCCAGGCAGCTGCGTCCACGGGACCGGCTATGCGCCAGATATCGGTGTTGTGATGGGCCATCCATCCGCCTGCGCCGTACATCTGCCTTGCGGTGATGGCGCCGGTTTCGCTCAGATCCTTGATCATCGAGAACAGAGGCTCGGCAGTCTCGGGTATGTTTGTCACCTCGGCCGGCCAGTAGTTCATCTCTGCATTTATGTTGATGGTGTATTTGCTGTCCCAGGGGGCGTCGCGCTTGTCGTTCCAGACTCCCTGCAGGTTGGCAGCCTGGCCGCCCGGCTGGGAAGAACTGATAAGGAGGTATCTGCCGTAATTGAACATCAGGGCCACCATTCCCATATCGTCGCTGCCGTAGAAGGAGTCCAGGCGCTTGTCTGTAGGCAGTTTTGCGTTGTCTCCGTCCTCAAGCTCCAGGACAACCCTGCCGAACTGCTCTGCGAAAGCCTTCTGATGGCGCTTTTGGAGCGATTTGAAGGACTTGCCGCGAACCTTGGACAGGTACTCTTCGTTGCGGGCCTGAGGGTCGCCTGAAACGTCTTTATAATTGACGAAGTTGGTGGCTGCGCTTATGAGGATGGTCACGTTGGTTGCGCCCTGCACGCTTATGGCGTCCGCCGAGGCTTCAATCTTGCCGTCGCCGAAGAACTCCATCCTGTTGTAGGCCGTGAGCGCTGCGGGGATGCCTTCCTGCTCCACACCCTTAACCACCGCGGTGAGGACGTTGTCCTGGGCCGATACGGCAGTTTCGAACACGTTCTCGTAGCGCGTCTTGAAGGAAATGGCTCCTTTCTTGTCGGCAGTCAGCTGAACTGCCATCACTCCGTCAGGCAGCGAGGTGAATGCCGTGCGGGTGTATTTGACACCGCCGCTGGTGAAGGAGGTGGTAGCAACGGCCTTTGCAAGGTCAAGTTGGCGGCAGTAGTCCTGAGGCTCCTGCATCCCCTCGAAATCCAGGAAAAGGCTTCCCAGAGAGAGGAATCGCATTCCGTGGGGACCAGGGATGAAATACTGGTTGATCATCTCCTCGGCTTCCTCTTCACGGCCTTCGTAAATGAGGTTCCTGACCTCCTGGAGATGCTCCAGGGACTGGGTACTGTTGTTGTTGTGCGGGCCTCCGCTCCAGAATGTCTCTTCGTTGAACTGGATCTGCTCGCTCGGCACTCCACCGTAAACCATTGCTCCCATATGGGAATTTCCCAGGGGAAGGGCCTCCAGCCATATCTGGGCTGGAGAATCGTACCACATCAGACAGTCTTTCTGCTCTGCTTCCTGAGCGCAGCATGCTGCCAGGAGCGCTGCAGCAAGGACAGTAAATACTTTTTTCATATACTAGAGTTTCTTGAATACAGGTATGAATTCCAGGTCTACAGGAACGTCATAGTACTGGCCTCCCTGGTAGCGGGTTCCGTCCCTGAAGTCTTCCCATCCACCAGCGTTTTCAGGCAGATATACTCTCCAGGTGGTAACTCCGGGTTCGGTAACGGGGCAAACCAGGTAATCGGGGCCGAACATATACTCGCAATCCTGCTTCAGGGCCTCTTCGTCCTTATAGAAATCGAATACGAGCGGTCTCATAAGGGTATAGCCTTCGTCGGAAACCTTCTTAGCGTTCTCCAGGATATAAGGCAGGAGTTTGTACCTGGTGTTTATGCAGTTGACGTAAATGCGGTATGTCTCGTCGCTGTAGTTCCAGGGCTCGGTGTGGCTGCCGCTTCCGTGTACGCGCATCATCGGCAGGAATACGGATGCCTGAATCCAGCGGAGCATACGCTCCTGGTAGTCGGCGCTGGTGTACTGGTCCCTCGGACGGCTGAATCCGCCGGCGTCGTAAGTCCACCAGGGAAGTCCCGTGGACACGTATCCCAGACCGCCTATCAGCTGACGCCTGAGAGTTACCCAGTCGTGGCCTACGTCTCCGGACCATACGAATACGCCGTATTTCTGGGATCCGGCAAATGCGCTTCTTGTAAGCACTACAGGCATATTGTCAGGAGTATACTGCTGGAATTTCTGATACATTGCCCTGTTCATCACCAGAGGATAAACATCCCTGTAGACATTTCCGGGGATGGTGTTGCCAGCAACGCGGCGGTTGAGGAGGATATAGTCGTTGTCAGGCTCGGTAGCGTCGAACCACCAGGCGTCGAATCCGTACCTCATCATACTGTCGCGGAAACTCTCCCAGTAATAGTCGGCAGCCTCGGGGTTGAAGAAGTCGACCCACTCGGTTCCGGGAATGAAGTAACCCTTTTCCTTGAAACTGTCACCCAGCACGGTGCCGGTCTCTATGCGTGACCATACGGAGATCATTATCTTCATACCGAGGTCGTGGACTTCGTCCACCATTCCCTGCGGATCAGGATATTTGTCCTTGTCGAAAACCATTGAGTTCCAGCCGGTCTTTCCCCACCACTGCCAGTCCTGGACAATCATGCTTACGGGGATGTTCCTGTCCTTGAAACCGTGTGCGTTCTCCAGGAGTTCAGCCTGGGTGTCATACCTTTCGCGGCACTGTACGAATCCGAAAGCATAGTCCGGCATATGGGGAACCGGACCTGTCAGTGTCCTGTATGTTGCCACAACCTGGTCCGGAGTGCCTGCAAACACGGTATAATCCAGATTTTGTGAAACAGGAGAGCAGAAAGTAGTGGTATTGTCCACCTTGCGCCAGTAGAAATCCATTGTGTCGTCACTGGTACCCTGCGCCTCCACCTTGTGGGTTCCTGCCTTGAGTTCTGCAAAGGCAGAAACTGTAGGAACCCAGTGGTTCTGGTCCTCGTAAACCTGCTCTCCGTCAACCTTGATATAGCGGCCGCCTCGTCCGGAGTGGTCTCCAATTTCCATATGCAGAGAATACTTTCCGTCTTCAGGCACGCTGAACTCTCCGGTGAAAACCTTGGGTGCAGGCATTGCAAAGCGGCCTGCTGGGCCGGCCGGAGCCGGAGCGGGCTCCTGAGGAAGAGCCTTCAGGACAATCTTGTCCTCACAGGGATTCAGGTCTGTCCTTCCGTAGTTGTGCCACAGGATTCCGTATCCCTTGCTGGAAATAATCACAGGGGAAACTATCTGGGTGTTGTTCTGTGTAAGGCGGCGGGTAAGGCCCATCACGTCCAGGTAGCCGTCCTGGAACTGTCCTGTTCCGAACTGGTGGTCGCCAGGCTGCATTATGAATGACTGGCTGGCGATATATGTAGCGTCTCCAGGAATAGGGTCGGGCTGAGGGACAGGGGTATGGGCAGCGTCGGTACTGACTTCCTGAACAGGAGTTCCGCCAACCGTAGTCTCTTTCAATACCCTTGTTCCCGGTTTCTCCTGGAAAAGCAGACCTCCGTCCTTGTCATAATAAGCCAAAGTCTCGTCGGCTTTGTTGAAGACTACGGTAAGCCCTGCCAACTTTATAGTTACGGCATTGGCGTCTTCTGACTTTTCGAATGCCGGGGAAGCCACTTTCTCAGTGAAAATGAGCTCTTCCACATTGTGGGTTGGCTTGCCCATCATCTGGACTCTTACTGAATTATCAGTCATTGGAGTGACAATCAGCACCCCCTCTTTGGTCTTTAACTGGACAGAATTGGTCTTGCATCCCAACACCAGGAGGGCTGAGAGAACTAGGAAAAGGATTTTTTTCATGGTTATCGGTTTGATTATAAAAAAAGGGTGAGCAACTAGTGCTCACCCAAATATAAGAATTATTTCCTAATTCTAATTCCAACCAGGATTCTGGTTCAGGTTCTCGTTCTGCTCTACGGTGTTCTTAGGGAACGGCATACGCTCGTTCTTACCTGCCTTGAAGCCGTATTCAGTGTTGTAATAAGCATCGCTGTAATCTACTACAAGGTGGTGAGGCCTACCGGTAGGTTCTTTAGTATTAGGATCGTAGAAGTCGTCATAGAATGAAGGAACTTCCTTGCCTTGATCCTTGAGAACGGTGGCAGCGTCGCCCCAGCGTACGAGGTCAGCGAAACGGCATCCCTCTACGAACATCTCGAAGCGCTTCTCCTGCTTAACATTCTCCATTGTAAGAGATCCATAGGTAGGAGCACCTGCGCGCTCTGCAACCATGTTGAGATACTGCAGACCATCGTTGTCGTTGGTCATTGCGCAAGCCTC
>JAGCVB010000077.1 GCA_017962585.1 Bacteroidales bacterium | reverse complement strand
GGAATTGTCCCGTTAATCTTCCTTTACCAGACGAACGTCGAATATCCTCGCCGCCATTGCGTTAGCCTGGCTGCGGAAGGTTATGCGCACTCTGTCCTTGCCCTGGAGCGAAGACTTTGGCAGGATGTATTCCTTTCGCTCTATCTTCTTCTGCCCGGTTGCGGGGAAGGCTGTTTCGCTTATTATCAGCTCGTCATCCACCAGGATGTCCATCGCGCGTGAGAAGTTGGGGTTGGGGGTCTCGTTGCCCCAGTAACCTACGCTTAGTGCCAGGTTTTCAAGCTGGTTGGTGTCCATCTCGTAACTGAAGTAGCCTCCGCGGCGTATTGTGCGGTATGGCTTGTTGCTCTCGTTTCCGGTGGAGGAGTTCTCGCCCTGCATCCTGTGGTCTGCCTCGGGCTGCTGCTCGCCGGGGGTGACTTTATCCACGGTCCTGGCGTCCAGAGCCAGCATGGCGGCCTCGTCCGCCCTGATCTCTTCCAACATATCGTTGAAGCCTTCCCTGGTGAGTGAGAGGAAGTAGATGGCGTATCGGCTGTCGTGGAGGTAGAAGAACGGCTCCAGTTCCATAGTGTCGTATTTGCGGTCGTTGAAGAGGCCGGCTACGGTGTAGTGGAGGGGCTTTCCCTGGACAGGCTGCATGTTGAAGATCTTCTGCTCTATCTGCTCGCGGGTGCCTACCATTATAGGGGTTTCAGCAATGGGCACAAGCGGACCGGATGCGATGTGGGCCCAGCGGCCGTCATCGGAAATAAGGCCGTCCAGACGCTCGGTGCCGGTCTTTGCCGCAAGTACGATGGGACCCTTCTTCACTGCAAGGTACTGCGGGACGTTCTCCAGTTCTTCTATGACGGTCTTCATCGGGAGGGATATCTCCACCACGTCTCCGTTTTTCCATTTGCGGTCGATTTCTACGTATGACTGGGGGGTGGCTTCAGTATCGAACACCTTTCCGTTGATCTTAATGCTGTATCCTGCGTCAGTCCATTCAGGGCAGCGGATGAACATCTTGAACTTCTTGGATTTCTTGAGATTGACAGTAATCTTGCTGCTCTCCTCGAAGGGGAAATTGGTCTCCTGGGTTATCGTAGCCCTGTTTTCTTTCCAGTTGAGCCTGGATGCGACGAACAAATTCACACGCAGTTCGGAGTCTCCTTCGTGGGTGTAGATGAACTCGCCGTACTTGCCGTGGTTCTCCATTCCGGTACCGATGCAGCACCACATTCCGCTGTTCACCTGGGAGTATACACGATAATGGGAAGGACGCATTGAAGTGAAGTAAACATATCCTCCGTGCTCGGGATGCTGGGTGGAGAGGATGTGGTTGTACATTGCCTTCTCGTAATAGTCTGCATACTCTGCAAGCGGGTCTATGGAGAAGAGGAACTCAGTGAGTTTGAGCATATTGTGAGTGTTGCAGGACTCGGGGCCCTCGCGATGCTCCACGAAACTAAGGTAGTCGTCTGCTGCGGGGAAGTGTTCGCTGCGGCTGTTACCTCCGATAACCACTGAACGGTATTTTGTGACTCTGTCCCAGAAGAACCTTGCGGCCTCCTTCTGGGAAAGGTCGTTGTCTATCTTGGCTATCCTGGCGAAACCCACCACTTTGGGCACCTGGGTGTTGGCGTGCTTGTTATCCAGGTTGTCATTGTGGATGAGCATTGCGTCGAACAGCTGGTGGTGGGTCCAGCGCTTGGCGGCATCCATATATTTGCGGTCACCGCTTATCTGGTAGGCGTCTGCAAGCACCTCGTTCATTCCTCCGAACTCGGTGCCCAGCATATCTTCCATCTGTTCCGGAGTGAAGTCTTCTATGATGTACATGGCCCAGTCGCACATTTTGAGGAACATATCCCTGGCTTCCTGGCTGCCTGCGTATACCCACGCGTCACGCAGACCTGCATAAAGCTTGTGGACGTTATACCAGGGCACCCAGGCGCGGCGGATTACATCGAAGTTGCCTTTCTTTACTTCTGCCCAGAGATTCTTGCTGTCGGGGACGCCGCCTATGTAGCCGTTGCCGTTGGCGTCCTGAGCGCGCTTCAGCTCTGACAGCATATATTGCAGGCGCTCGTAGCATTCCTGATTGCCGGTGGCGGCGTAATGGATGGCCAGGGCGGCTACGTAATGGCCTCCGATATGGCCGTCAAGGCCTTCCCAGTTGGGGAAGTACGGAGCTTTGGGCTCAAGGCCCGCTTCTTTCAGGAACGGGGCCAGGAGGCGGTCCATATCGTACTCCAGCAGTACTTTGGTATTGAGGTCAAGGGCGTGCCTGAAAGGTCCGTCCAGGAGTTCGACATCGCTCAGGCTGAATGTGTTGTGGTAAAGTCTGTCCTGGGCCTGAGAATGCAGACAGCAGAGGCTCAGCATCAGAATCAGAACGGCAGTGATGCGCTTCATAATTATGTGGAGGGTTATGTTATTTGATCAAGTTGAGGAATTCGTTGCGTGTGCGGGACGAACTGAGGAAGATTCCGCTGAAAGCGGATGTAGTTGTGATGGCGTTGGACTTTTGCACGCCTCGCAACTGCATGCAGGTGTGCATAGCCTCTATGACTACGGCGACGCCCATAGGGTGGAGGGCCTCCTGGATGCAGTCCCTGATCTGGACGGTGAGTCTTTCCTGGACCTGCAGCCTGCGGGCGTAGGTCTCCACCACGCGGGCAATCTTGGAAAGGCCGGTGATTTTTCCGTCCGGGATATATGCTACGTGGCATTTGCCTATGAAAGGAAGCATATGGTGTTCGCAGGTGGAGTACAGCTCAATGTCCTTTACCAGCACCATCTGGCGGTATTTCTCGTCAAACATTGCGCTCTGGATGATCTTGAGTCCGTCCTCTCCGTAACCCTTGGTCAGGAACTGAAGGGATTTGGCCACTCTTTCGGGAGTCTTGAGCAGGCCTTCGCGGTCCTGGTCCTCGCCCAGGAGGCGGAGGATTTCTTTTATGTGGGCCGCAATTTCTTCAGTTACCGCCGGGTTGTAAGTTTCTTCATTTGTATAAGCCATAATGCAAAAATATATAAAATATTTGCAGTATTGAATTTTTATCTATATTTGCGCCGAAAACCAAAATTTGATTCGCTATGTCATACTGGACCTTAGAACTTGCCAGCAGCCTGGACGATGCACCATGGCCGGCAACCAAAGACGAATTGATAGATTACGCAAACCGTTCCGGAGCCCCCGAAGAGGTGATAGAGAACCTTACCGAGCTGGAGGACGACGGAGAGATTTACGAAAGCATAGAAGACATCTGGCCGGACTACCCGACCAAGGAAGACTTTTTCTTTAACGAGGAAGAGTATTAAGAGAGAATCTTACTCTTAACATACTGATTTACAGCGAGATAAGCAATATTAATTTGTTTGTCTCGCTGTCATTTTAAGGCGTTTGTTTGCCGAATTTGTTTGTCTAAATCGCTAAAAATCGCTAAAAATAGTGGTTTGTTTGTCTAAAATTCATTATG
>JAGCVB010000076.1 GCA_017962585.1 Bacteroidales bacterium | reverse complement strand
TATGAGAATTGGTAAGTATTCTTTCGGCGTGGGCGACCGTTTCTCCCACGAAGGTGTCAACCAGCTCAAGGCCCTTATCAAGGCTGAGGAACTGTTCGGAGTACGTTTCGTCCCGGTTTGGAACAAGTCCAACAGGGAGCATGTGATAGTGGGCACAGAGCCTGACGAAGTGCGCAAGGAGGCGGACGCCGCAGTAAAGGCCCTGGGATACCAGGGACAGTACTTCGTGGACGCCGACCACATAAACCTGGGAAACGTAGACCGCTTCATAGCGGCATCTGACTTCTTCACAATAGACGTGGCCGACTACATAGGCAAGGAAGGCTCCCTGGAAGACAGGTTCCTCCCTGCCATTCGCGAGGCAGGCAAAATCTACCGCCACATAGCCTCCGTCAAGGGCGTGGACAACTTTGTCACCGAAGTTTCCATGGACGAGGTGGACAACGCCCAGAGCCCCGAGGAACTCCGTTACATCCTTTGCGAACTGGCAAAGGAAGGCGTTCCCCTGCAGACCATCGCCCCCAAATTCACGGGACGATTCAACAAGGGGGTTGACTACCGCGGAGACCTGGCCCAGTTCGAGAAAGAGTTCGAACAGGACTTGCAGGTAATAAAGGAATGCGTGGCTGAATACGGCCTTCCCGAGAACCTGAAACTGTCCATTCACTCCGGATCCGATAAATTCAGCATCTACCCCATTATGGGCAGGCTGATACGCAAATACGACGCGGGCATCCACATCAAGACGGCCGGCACCACCTGGCTCGAAGAGATAATAGGCCTGGCCGTGGCCGACGAGAAAGGCCTTGCCCTGGCCAAGAAGATCTACGCCGGCGCGCTGGGAAGGATGGAGGAACTGACAGTGCCGTACGCGACAGTCATAGACATAGACCCCGCCGAGTTGCCTTCGGCCGAAGAGGTGGCTGCCTGGGACGCGCAGACCTTCGCGCGCACTATGCGTCACAATCCGTCCGACCCGCTGTTCAATCCGTCATTCCGGCAGCTGATCCACGTCAGCTACAAGATAGCCGCCGAACTCGGGGACGAATTCTATCCGGCCCTGGAGAAATATGCCGATGTGATTGGCAAGGAGATAGAGGACAACCTCTGCGTAAGGCACGTCAGCAGGCTCTTCAGCCTATAGCGGCAGCACGCCTATTCCGGGAAGGTCCGGAAGGGTGAGACGGCCGTCCACCACTTGAACTCCCTTGAACAGGTCGTTGGAAATTAGCAGGTTACCGTCAAGGTCCGCGAAATCCACGGCCGGGGATAACTGTGCGGCGGCGGATACCGCGCAGGAGGTCTCGGTCATACATCCCAGCATAACCTTGAGCCCCAGGGCTCGGGTGATGTCCACCATCTTGCGGGCTTCGCGCATTCCCGTGCACTTCATCAGTTTTATGTTTATGCCGCTGAACGCTCCGGCCAGGCCGGGGATGTCGGCCGCCCTCTGGACGGATTCATCCGCGAAGATAGGTACGGGAGAGCGCTCAGTTATCCAGGCTATGTCGTCCAGACGGTCTATTGCCATAGGCTGTTCCACCATCACCACCCCGTTTTCGTGAAGCCAGAAAATCTCGTCCAGGGCTGCGCTGCGGTCCGTCCAACCCTGATTGGCGTCAACCGCCAGGGGCAGGTTGGTAATCTCGCGTATGGTGCGGATCATCTCCACGTCGTTGTCCAGGCCCACTTTCACTTTGAGGATGTTGAACCTGTCGGCGCATTCGCGGGTCTTCTGACGCACCACGTCAGGAGTGTCTATGCCGATTGTGAAAGTAGTGGAAGGCGCCTTGGCGGGGTCGTAGCCCCAGAGCTTGTACCAGGGGGCGCCGAGGATCTTGCCGGCGAGGTCGTGCAAGGCTATGTCCACCGCAGCCTTGGCAGCCGTATCACCCGGAGAGAGGGAATCCACGTAGGTGAGTATGTCTTCCAGCATCAGGGGGTCCGGGAACTGGCCCAGGTCCACTTTCTCCAGGAACGAAGTGACGCTCTGGACCGTCTGGCCCAGATACGGCGGCATAGAGGCCTCTCCGTAGCCCACGAGGCCGTCGTAGTCTATGCGCACCTGCACCCCGGGGGTGCTGTTTCGGCTGTAGGAGGCAACGGTGAAGGTGTGCTGCAGCTCCAGTTCGTACGGGAACCAGGATAGTTTCATACGCCCGCCGCTCCCCTTCTTGGGAGCCGTGCTGCAGGAGCCCAGCGAGATGCCGCCGGCTCCCACCGCGGCCACGGCGCCTATTGCGCCCGCGGTCTTTAGAAAATCCCTTCTGCTCTGTTTTTTCATACCCTGATGTAGTGTTTGTCTTGCAGATGTGAATTTACTAACAATATTTCTAAATTTGCATAACAACAGAGACAAGATGAAAAAGTCCAACAGACAATTGATAATGTGGCTGGGCGCCCTGGTGCTGGGAGCCGTGCTGGGCCTGCTGCACGTCAAGGCCATTGACGCCACGGCAAATTTCCTGGCCACTGTATACACCAGGCTCTTCCAGTTCCTGGCAGTGCCCACGGTGGCCCTGGCAGTGATGACCACCCTTATTTCTTTCGGGCGGCAGAAGAGTACCAGGAAGATATTCACGCGTACCATAACATACACCCTGCTCACCACCTTGGTGGCTGCCCTGGTAGGTCTGGTAATGTACAAGATAGTCTCTCCCGAGAGCATACCAAGGGAGATGCTGTCATCGGTTTCGTCCGGCGTGGACCAGAACGCCACATTCTATGACCATATCATCTCTGTCATTCCAAACAACATTATCCAGCCTTTCCTTTCAGGCAACGTGCTGTCCATCCTGCTCATAGCAGTCGCTGTGGGACTGGGCATTACCTTTATGAAGGAATCGGAGAGCAAGAACATCATAGTAAAGGCCATTGAAGGGGTTCAGGAACTGTTTTTCATTCTCATCAAGGCCCTTATCTGGACTCTCCCCCTGGGAATCACGGCATTCGCCGCCCAACTTTCGGCACAACTCAGCGGAGGCGTAATCCTGGGCTCGCTGGGTAAATGGACGCTTGTCATCCTTGCGGGCAACATCCTCCAGTTCTTCATCATCCTTCCGACATTCCTGGCTTTCAGGAAAATCAATCCAGTAAAAGTTTTCAAGGCAATGAGCCCCGCCGTTATGATGGCGCTGTTCACCAAGAGTTCAGCAGCCACGCTGCCTGTGACGCTGTCATCGGCCGAGAACAGGCTGGGTGCAGATCCCAAGGTATCGCGTTTTGTCCTGCCTATCTGCTGCACCATCAATATGAACGGCTGCGCAGCCTTTATACTTGTCACTTCCCTGTTCGTGATGCAGTGCGGCGGAATTGAACTGAGCCTTGCGCAGATGCTGCTGTGGGCTCTGGTATCGGTATTTGCCGCCGTGGGAAACGCCGGCGTGCCTATGGGATGCTTCTTCCTGACGGTATCCCTTATGACAGGCATAGGAGCGCCTGTGGAAGTGATGGGCCTCATCCTTCCAATCTATACGATTGTCGATATGGTGGAAACCGCAGAGAACGTATGGTCCGACTCCTGCGTCTGCGCCATGACAGACAAAGACCTCAAAGGCCAGATTTAGAAATCAATCCTTTATCTTGTAACCCTTCCATCCGTAGTATGCGCATACAATGAAGCATACCAGCGGAATGAGATACGCTATGTAGTAGTGTGCAGGGTTCCTGTGCATTACGTAGGCAGTGAGCTGCGGCAGGCAGGCGTTGCCCACTATTGCCATAACCAGGAAGGCGGATCCGCTCTTGGTCTTCTCCCCCAGACCGTCGATTGCCAGCGAGAACTGGGTGGGATACATGATAGACATGAAGAACGACACTCCCATCATTGCATAAATGCCCACTTTGCCCCCAAAGAGGGCGATAACGAGGCATAGAAGCACGTTGGCCACCGCATACCAGGCAAGCATGTTCTGGGGCTTGAAACGGCCCATAAGCAGGGTTCCTATCCATCTTCCCAGAAGGAAGAACAGCATATAGAGGCCGAAGTAGGTGGTAGCCCTGGCCTCGTCAATTCCGGCATATGTGCAGCAGTAGACCAGGAACAGGCTATTGACGGCGGTTTGTCCTCCGTTGTAGAAGAACTGCGCTATCACGCCCTTGCGCAGGTGCGAGCGCTTGAGCACTGAGAAATCTATGAGTTTCTCGTCCGCCTTCTGCTCCAGCTCCTCTTTTGTCTTGGGCAGATGCGCTATCACGAAGAGGATGGCCGCTACCAGCAGGATGGCTCCCAGGATCAGGTACGGCGGCTTCATTGCGTTGGCCTCCGCCTGGATGTAGCCCTCCCATCCGCCCGGGTAGTTGGCGGGGATGGTCTCGCGCGTGAACTCCTGGCCGCTGAGCACCAGCTTGCTGAGGAACATTGCGGCGATGAAGGCGCCCAGGCCGTTGAAGGCCTGCGCCAAGTTGAGCCGCCTGGGGGCGGTCTTCTCATCGCCCAGGGAGGTGACGTAGGGGTTGGCCGCAGTCTCCAGGAAGCACATTCCGGTGGCGATTATGAAGAATATGGCCAGGTAGAAGGGGTACTGCTTCACGGCTGCCGCAGGCAGGAAGAGGAAGCATCCGAAGGCCGCCAGGGCCAGTCCGAATATGATTCCAGCCTTGTAGCTGTACTTCTTCATAAACATCGCTATGGGGATCGGGAATATGAAGTAAGCAAGCCAGTAGGCGCTCTCGGTGAAAGATGCGGTGAAGGTGTTGAGTTCGCAGGTCTTCATCATCTGCCTGATCATGGTAGGCAGGAGGTTGCTGCTTATCGCCCACAGGAAGAAGAGCGAGAAGACCAGACCCAGCGCTAACGCGTTATTGTTCTTTTTCTGTTCCATATCCTTTTATGAATTGTTCCAGCGGACGCCCATCTGGTCGCCTATTATCTCTTGTACTTCCTTTACCATTTCCTGGTCCATAGGCGCCTCTGCGTTGCGGATGTTGCGCAGGACGTTCTCCGGATTTGCGGAACTGAACAGGGTTGTTGTAATGGCCGGATTGCTGATTGCGAACTGTATTGCCAGTTTCTCTATTGG
>JAGCVB010000075.1 GCA_017962585.1 Bacteroidales bacterium | reverse complement strand
TGTAATTTTCTGCCATATCTAATGCAACTCTTTGTTAACCGCTTTTTTTGCGGCCTGCAAGTTAAGAATTTCTGTCAAAATATCGTTCTCCTCGCCGGGTTTTGCCGACGCCAGGGCCGCATTGAGGTCCAAAATACGGCTTTCTATCTTGCGGTCCATATACTTGAGTATGGTCTGCGGAACATACTTGACCAACCAGGAAGACTTTGTGGTAAGGGCGTTGCGGAAGTTCTCGACAGTGAGCTGATACCGCTCCATCGACAACTGTGACACCACGAAAGCCACCACCCTGTCCGGAGAATTGAGAAGGGTCTTGAGTATGTCATTCTGGCTGTATCCGGAAGCATAACCCTCCATATAGGCCTCGTACACTCTCTGGTACGCCTTGTTAAGCAGGCCGTCGCCGTCTGCCTCCAGCGAAGCCGAGATGAACTCGGCCACCGTGGCCTTGTCGTCTTCTGAGCCTGAATAATACTTTGAATCACTGGAGAAATCCAGGGTGTCGCGCCCGTATTGGAGAAGGAACCAGAGCAGGTCCCTCTCGGTGGAGGCTACGGTCTTGTTCTCTTCCAGACTCTGCATCGTAATGTCTTCCTGACGCTGTTCGGGAACCTGATAACCGGGGTATTCCTCCGGCAACGGAGGCAACTGGGCCGCCTTCCTGCGGGCTTCGCGCTCCTTCTCCTTCCGCTCGTCAGCCATCATCTTGCGCCTGGTGGAAGCGATGCGGGTGAACAGGATGCTCTGGTCTATGTCGAACTTGTCGGACACCGCCTGCACATACACAGTGCGCTTGACCGCGTCGGATATATTGGCTATAGTGTCCGCAATTTCATTTATCAGGTTGGCCTTGCGGATAGGGTCCTTGCCGGCATCCTTCATCAGGAGTTCTGCCTTGAAGTTGATGAAGTCCTGCTCGTGGGTGCCTATGAACTCCTGCACCTCGGCGAGGCTGTGCTTGCGGGCATAGGAATCAGGATCGTCCCCGTCGGGGATGAGCACTATCCTCACGTTCAGGTCCTCTTTCAGGACCATGTCTATACCCCTTATGGCGGCGTGGATTCCGGCAGAGTCACCGTCGTACATTATTGTGACGTTGTCAGTGAACTTCTTTATCAGGCGTATCTGCTCTATGGTGAGAGATGTTCCGCTGGAAGCCACCGTATTCCGGATTCCCAGTTGATGCATGGAAAGTACGTCCAGATAGCCCTCGACAAGGTAGCATTTGTTCTGACGGGAAATCTCCCCTTTGGCGTGGTATATTCCGTAGAGGGTGCTGCGCTTGACGTAGATTTCGGACTCCTGCGAGTTAACGTATTTACCTACGTTAAGTTCCTTGTAATCAGAGCGCAGGGTACGGCAGCCGAATGCTATGACACGGCCGCTGACGGTCTGTATCGGGAACACCACCCTGTCGTAGAAGCGGTCCGACAGGGTGCCGTCGTCCCTGCGGTTGCACAGGCCGGTGTCCACGAGATACTCGGCCTTGAAACCCGCCTCGGACGCGGCGTCCGCGAGGGCGTGCCGGGAAGTGGGCGCCCAGCCCAGGCCGTATTCGTCTATGGTGGAATCTTCAAGGCCCCTGCTCTTGAAGTAAGCGAGGCCTACATTGCGGCCTTCGGACGTCTCGCGCAGGCGCTTGGCGTAGAACTTCTGGGCAAACTCCGACACCAGCATCAGGCTCTCCCTGCGCTGGCGCTGCGCTATGTCCTCGGCCGTCTCCTCTTTCTCTATGATTTCTATGTTGTATTTGCGGGCGAGATACCTCAGGGCCTCCACGTATGTGCAGTGCTCGTGCTCCATGACGAAGCCCACCGCGGTACCGGACTTGCCGCAGCCGAAGCACTTGTAAATGCCTTTTGACGGAGAAACGTAGAAAGAGGGGGTCTTCTCGTTGTGGAAGGGGCAGCAGGCCACGTAATTGGCCCCCCGCCTCTTGAGAGTGACAAAGTCGCTGACGACATCCACAATCCGGGCGGTGTCCAGAATTATGCCTACGGTATCTTGAGGGATCATCTGTCAGGACGCTATTTCACACAAAAACTTGATCCTGGCAAGCCGTATCTCCATTTCTTCGTAATCTGGCTCCAGGGCGGCTATGGCATCCTGGAGGGAATCGGATTCGGCCTCCTCCTTGAAATAGTCCAGAATCTCCTGCACCACGTCGTCGTCCACTTCCTGGCGGATGTAGTAGTCGAGGTTCAGCTTGGTGCCGGTGGCCACTATGGCCTCTATCTCGTTCATCACGTCTTCTATCTCCAGCCCGCGCGCCTCGGCTATATCCTCCAGAGGAAGCTGGCGGTCTATGCTGCGTATGATGTAAACCTTGTTCTCGGACTTGCTGGGAGCCGATTTCATCACAAAGTCGTCAGGGCGGGTTATCTCGTTCTGCTCTACATACTTCTTGATGAGGTCCACGAACTCGGCCCCGAACTTGCGGGCCTTGCCGTCTCCCACTCCCTGGCAGTTCTTGAGTTCGTCAATGGTTATGGGATAGAGTATGGACATATCTTCCAGGGCGGGATCTCCGAATATGATCCACGGCTGGAGTTTCAGGCGGCGGCCCATATCCTTGCGCAGATCCTTGAGCATCGAAAGCAGGACGGGGTCTCCCCCTCCGCCTCCCGCCTTGAGAGCGGCGGCAGCCTCGTCATCGTCGTCATCGTCGGCGTAGCCGTCAGGGAACACCCTGTCTTCTACGAGCTTGAGTTCGACGGGGTTCTGGAAGAACTCCTCTCCCTTGGGCGTCACGAATATGAGACCGTAAGTCTCTATCTCCTTCTCCAGCAAATGGGCTATGAGGCCCTGGTGTATGACAGTGCACCAGAACTTCTCGCTATGGCCTGCTCCCTTTCCAAAAAGAGGCAGTTTGTCGTGGTGATAGGAGGTTATGGCCGCGTTCTTGTTGCCGGCCAGGATGTTTGCCAGATGCTCTATCTTGAAGTGCTCGGGAAGTGACTTTATGAGTTCTATCACCAGGCACATCTCCTTGCGGCCGTCGAATGTGGCCTTGGGGTGGAGACAGTTGTCGCAGTTCTCGCAGTTGTCCTGCTCATACTCCTCTCCGAAATAATTGAGGAGGAGTTTGCGGCGGCAGGTGCTGGATTCGGAATACGCCACCACCTCAGAGAGCAGCTGACGGCCGATTTCCTGCTCCGACACGGGCTTGCCCTGCATGAACTTCTCCAGTTTCTGGATATCCTTGTAACTGTAATAGGTTATGCACTGGCCTTCCTTTCCGTCGCGGCCTGCGCGGCCCGTCTCCTGATAATAACTCTCAATGCTTTTGGGAATGTCGTAATGGATGACGAAGCGCACGTCGGGCTTGTCAATTCCCATTCCGAATGCTATGGTGGCCACTATCACGTCTATCTCTTCCATCAGGAAAAGGTCCTGGTTCTCGGTCCTGGTCTTGGCGTCGAGTCCAGCGTGATACGGCCTGGCCTTTATGCCGTTGATTTCCAGCAACTGGGCCATCTCCTCAACTTTCTTGCGGCTGAGGCAGTAGATTATGCCGGACTTGCCGGCGTTCTTGCGGATGAACCTGATTATGTCTTTCTCCGGCTCCACCTTCTCCCGCACCTCGTAATACAGGTTGGGGCGGTTGAAAGAGGACTTGAAGATTGCCGCATCGGGTATGCCCAGGTTCTTGAGAATGTCGCTCTGAACCTTGAGGGTGGCAGTTGCGGTAAGGGCTATTATGGGCGCCCTGCCTATCTCTTCAACTATGGCCCTGATGCGGCGGTATTCCGGACGGAAGTCGTGCCCCCACTCGGAAATACAGTGAGCCTCGTCCACGGCGTAGAAAGACACCTTGATTTCCTTGAGGAGGGTGATGTTGTCGGACTTTGTAAGGGATTCCGGAGCCACGTACAGCAGTTTGGTGCGGCCCGAAAGAAGGTCTTCGCGCACCTCGGCAATTTGCTGGCGGGAAAGGGAAGAATTGAGGAAATGGGCTATGCAACTGTTGCCCGACTCGAAACCGCGGATGGCATCCACCTGGTTTTTCATCAGGGCAATGAGCGGAGAGATTACAATGGCTGTTCCCTCCATCAGGAGGGCGGGCAGTTGGTAGCAAAGGGACTTGCCGCCGCCGGTGGGCATTAGCACGAACGCATCATTGCCCTCCACCAGGTGAGCTATTATCCTCTCCTGGTCACCCTTGAACGTATCATAGCCGAAGAATTCCTTCAGCTTTGAGCGAACAGCCAATGAATCAAACATAGTGTCAGTCTAGTTTGTGGATAGCCAGTCCTGAACGGAGCTTGGGCTCGAACCACGTAGTTTTAGGCGGCATTATCTTGCCGTTGTCGGCAATGTCGATCAGTTGCTGCATAGACACTGGATAAAGGGCGAAGGCCACTCTCATCTCGCCGCTGTCAACCCTGCGGCAGAGTTCTCCGAGGCCCCTGATTCCGCCCACGAAATCAATCCTGTTGTCCGTGCGGAGGTCTTTGATTCCAAGGATCTTGTCCAGCACAAGGTTGGACAGGATGGTCACGTCCAGAACCCCGATGGGGTCTGAATCGTCATACCTGCCGGGCTTTGCGGTAAACGAATACCACTCTCCGTCAAGGTACATTGAGAAATTGTGAAGGGCCTTGGGATGACATATGTCCTTTCCCGCAGGCTCCACGTCGAAGTCTTGCGACAGTTTGTCCAGGAAAGCCTCCTTGTCCAGCCCGTTCAGGTCCTTAACCACACGGTTGTAGTCTATGATCTTGAGCTGGGTCTCGGGGAAGCAGACGGCCATGAAGAAGTTGTACTCCTCATTGCCGGTATGGTTGGGGTTCTGGGCCCTCTTCTCGGCTCCCACGCGTGCCGCGGCAGCCGTGCGGTGGTGGCCGTCAGCCACGTAGAAGGCATCCACGCGGGTGGTGAAGATCTCGGTGATGCGGGCCACGTCGGCGTCATCGTCTATCACCCAGAACTCGTGGGTGAAGTCGTTCTCGTCAACGAAGCGGCACTCGGAAGGCCCGGCGACAGTCTTCTCCACTATGCGCGAGAGTTCCGCGTCGTCCTTGTAGGCGAAGAAGACGGGCTCTATGTTGGCGTTCTGGATGCGGATGTGCACCATCCTGTCGTCCTCCTTCTTCTTGAGGGTGAGCTCGTGCTTCTTGATTATGCCGCCTGCGTAGTCGTCGGTGTGAGCGCAGAGCACAAGGCCGTACTGGGTCCTGCTGCCCATAGTCTGGGCGTAGACGTAATAGCACTCCTTGGGATCCTGCACCAGCCAGCCGCGCTGCTGCCATAACTTGAAATTCTCCACGGCCTTCTGGTACACCCTGGGGTCGTTCTCTTCCAGGATGGGGTCGAAGTCAATTTCAGGCTTGGTTATATGCAGCAGGGATTTCTCCCCCGCCATCTTGAGCGCCTCCTCAGAATTGAGGACGTCATAAGGCGGGGAAGCAATCTGCTCTGCCAGTGATTTCGCAGGCCTTACGGCTGCAAATGGTTTAACTCTTACCATCAGGATTAGAATTTGTTAACCTGGAAACGGGTGTTGCCGGTAGCAAAGAAATCTGCGATCTGGTTTGCTGCGGCAAGTCCGGCGTTCATATTGGCCTCGGCTGTCTGGGCACCCATCTTCTTGGGAGTGGCGTATACCCTTGCGCCGAATTTCTCCTTGAGTTCGGCAAGGTTGTCAGGAGCCACGTCAGTAGCGTACTTGAGGTCCGTGCGGTCTTCCAGGGCCTTTGCAAGGCCGGCCTCGTCGATGACCTCCTTGCGGGCGGTGTTCACCAGGACTCCTCCCTTGGGCATTTTTGTGATGAGGTCGTAACCTATGGAGCGGACAGTCTGGGGAGTTGCGGGGATGTGGATTGACACGTAGTTGCTGGTTGCGTAGAGGTCTTCGAGGCTCTCTGCGGGAACCGCACCGCCTTCCACAATCTTCTCAGCAGGAAGGAACGGATCTATAGCCTTAACCTTCATTCCGAGGGCGGCGGCTTTCTGTCCAACGAGGCGTCCTACGTTTCCGAATGCCTGGATACCCACGGTCTTGCCCATAATCTCGGATCCCGTAGAAGGGGTGAACTGGGTGCGGGCCATGTAGATCATCATTCCAATTGCGAGTTCTGCAACTGCGTTGGCGTTCTGTCCGGGAGTGTTCATCACAACCACTTTGGCTGCGGAAGCGGCCTGGAGGTCTACGTTGTCATAACCTGCTCCTGCCCTGACCACAATCTTGAGCTTGGGGGCTGCGGCGATTACCTCGGCGGTAACCTTGTCGGAACGGATGATGATTGCGTCCACGTCAGCCACTGCTGCCACGAATTCTGCCTGCTCGGCATAGTTTTCAAGTACTTCTACCTGGTGTCCTGCACCGGTGAGGATATTCTTGATGCCGCTTACCGCTGCTGCGGAGAACGGTTTCTGGGTTGCTACTAATACTTTCATTTCTTGAGTTTTTCAAATTCCTGCATGCATTCTACCAGGGCGTCTACGTCTTCCTGGCTGCAAGCGTTGTACAAAGACGCGCGGAAGCCGCCTACTGAGCGGTGTCCCTTGATTCCAACCATTCCCTTGCCCTTTGCGAAGGCGAAGAACTCGTCCTGGAGGTCTTCATAGCCGGGAGCCATCACGAAGCATACGTTCATTATCGAGCGGTCTTCCTTGTTGGCTGTACCTACGAACAGAGGGTTGCGGTCGATTTCGGCGTACAGGGTTTCGGCCTTCTTCACGTTGATCTTGTTGATGGCCTCTACGCCTCCCTGGGCCTTGAGCCACTTGAGGGTCTCGGTCATAACCAGGATGGAGATTACAGGAGGGGTGTTGAACATTGAGCCCTTGTCTATGTGGGTACGGTAGTCCAGCATCGTAGGCAGGTAACGGCTTACCTTTCCAAGAGCGTCTACCTTTACTATTGCGACAGCTACACCTGCAGGGCCGGCGTTCTTCTGCGCACCGGCGTAGATGAGGTTGTACTTGCTTACGTCAACGGGACGGCTGAGGATGTCGGAGGACATGTCAGCGATGAGGGGAACGGGAGAGTCCATATCTTTCCTGATCTCTGTTCCGTAGATGGTGTTGTTGGTTGTGATGTGCAGATAATCGATATCTGTAGGAATCTCGAACCCCTTGGGGATGAAGGTATAGTTCTTGTCGGCCGAGCTGGCGATGGCATAAGCGTCGCCGATGCCCTTGGCCTCCTTGAGGGCCTTCTTTGCCCACATTCCGGTGTCAAGATAGGCTGCCTTCTTCTCCAGGAAGTTCATAGGAGCCATGAGGAACTCGAGGCTGGCGCCTCCTCCAAGGAACACTACTTCATAGCCGTCAGGTATATTCAACAATTCTTTCCACAAAGCACGGCATTCGTCCATTGTAGCCTCCCACTCCTTTGTCCTGTGGGAAATGCAGAGAACGGATACTCCAGTGCCTTTGAAATCTTTAATGGCCTCGATAGAGGCATCCAATGCGGCCTGCGGCAAAAGGCAGGGACCAGCATTAAAAACGTGTACTTTAGACATTTTGAATGATTAATGATAAATATTTAACTAACCGTTTCTTTAAATCTTCTTCTTGCGAGAGCCTCACCCGTATGTCCATAGAACACGACTGGTCGAAACTCTGGCCGCTCTGGGGAATGTCCATGTCCTTGAGGGTTCTCATAACCGGCTCCATGTTCTGGTAGTCGAACTCTATGTGATAGCATACGGCGGCTGTCTTCCCTATCCGGACGGCCTGGCCCAGGGCATCCTGGGCAGCGGTCTTGTAAGCCTTTATGAGCCCCGGCACCCCAAGTTTGATTCCGCCGAAATATCGCACAACCACCACAAGGATGTCTGAAAGCCCCGCGGAATCTATCTGGGACAAAATTGGGCGGCCCGCCGTGGAGGAGGGCTCGCCGTCGTCGTTCATCCTGTACCTTGCTCCGTCCAGGCCCAGCCTGTACGCGTAGCAGTGGTGTCGGGCGTCGTGATACTCTTTCCTGAGGGAGTCTACCAGTTCTTTAACCTGAGCCTCGGTCTCTACCGGATATGCAAAGGAAATGAACCTGCTCCCTTGATCTTTGTACAAGCCTCGGGAGGGTGAGGCTATACTGGTATAAGTATCCTTTATCTCGGCCATTCCTAATTCAAATTTAGTGTTTTTGTTCAGAAAATACAACCAGTTGGAATTATTTTCTAACTTTGCATACGAAAAAACTATTTGTGGAATGACTTATCAGTACAGAGTCACCCTCACGGGTATCAAAGGCTTTTACAGAGTATATCTCATAGACGGGGAATCCACCCTGTATTCTTTCCATAAGCAGATGCGCGCAGACATGGAGTTCCCTCAGGACCAGCTCATCCTGTTCAAGGGTCTGGACTCCTCAGGCAACGTTGTGGCCCGTTTCGGACTGTTCGACCTGGGCGCCGGCGCAGTAGACCAGATAAGCATTTCACAGACAATCAAGAACGGCATCACCTCTTTCGTCTACTTCTACGACGTAACCAACAAGAAGAGCGTGAACATCACCCTGGAAGGCGAAAGCGCCGAACCGGCCCCCTCCCCGTTCATATCCGATTCCAAAGGTCCTGACCCCATAGAATTCGAGAACGGATACGTGGCCTTCGAAGACCTTCCGGCAGAGCAGCGCCACCTCCCTCCGGACGATGACGACAAGCCCCGCAAGGGCGGTCTCGCCAGCCTCCTCAACATGTCCCTGGACGACCTTGACGACCTCAAGGACGAAGATGAAAACCTTGACGATGAAGACCAGGACGACGACGAAGAAGACGAAGATCCGGACGACGAGGACGGCAAGCTCATTTACGACGGTTCCGAAGAACTCCCAGTATAGTGTCCAAAAAACTGATAATAGTCCTGGGGCCCACCGCCGTGGGCAAGACGGACTACAGCATAGACCTGGCCCTGAAATACGGTTCGCCGGTCATTTCCTGCGACTCCCGCCAGATCTACAGGGAAATGACCATAGGCACTGCCGTTCCTTCAAAGGAACAGCTTGCCGCCGTAAGGCACTACTTCATCCAGACCAAATCGGTCACTGACTATTACACCGCAGGCAAATACGAGATAGAGGCCCTGGCCCTCATCAGGGAACTGTTCTCACAGGGGCACGACACGCTGGTGATGACAGGAGGGTCGATGTTCTACATAGACGCCGTTTGCAACGGCATACCCGACGTCCCCGAGGCGGACCCCGAACTTCGCGCCAGGCTTACGCGGCGCATAAAGGAGGAAGGCCCCCTGAATGTGGCCGAGGACCTGAAGGAACTGGATCCGGAGGCTTACCGCAGCATAGACCGCTCCAACGGTATGCGCGTGCTGAGGGCCCTGGAAGTATGCCTGGGCACCGGCAAGCCGTTCTCCTCATTCGCCAGGACACAGCCTCGCGAGAGGGACTTCCAGATAGAGAAGATAGGCATTTCACGCCCGCGTGAGGAACTCTATCGCCGCATAGACGCAAGGGTAGACCAGATGTTCCGGGACGGGCTCATAAAAGAAGTAAGGTCCCTGACACAATTCAGGAACCTTACCGCTTTGAATACCGTCGGCTATAAGGAGGTATTCACCTATCTGGACAACCCCGACACCGTTTCACTGGACCAGACCATCGCTCTTGTCAAGCAGGACACCAGGCATTATGCCAAACGCCAGATGACCTGGTGGAGAAGGGACGGGGACATCCGCTGGATAAACCTTTGATTACTCTTCTGCTTCAGGAGTCTCGGCAGGAGTAACCTTGAGAAGCTCAACGTCAAAGATAAGTGTGGAGTTAGGAGCGATCATTCCACCTGCTCCAGACTCGCCGTAACCCAGCTGAGGAGGGATGAAAAGACGGATCTTGCCGCCTTCGCCGATAAGCTGGATACCTTCAGTCCAACCTGCGATAACTGCATCGAGAGGGAATGATACAGGCTCTCCCTCAGAGGTCTGGTCGAATACGGTGCCGTCCAGGAGGGTGCCCTTGTAATAAACCTCTACAGTGTCTTCAGGCTTGGGAACTACGCCGTTTCCTTTCTCCTCGATAATGTACTGCAGACCGGTGGAGGTAACTGCAACACCGTCCTTGAGTTTGTTGGCATTAAGGAAGGCCTCGCTCTCTGCCAGACCCTTGGCTCCCTTATATGCGCTTATCTTCTCGATATAGTCCGTGAAGACCTGGTTCATAAGCTCGGGGCTGATCTTGAACTGGTCCATGAACTCTACGGACTGGGGATTGCCCTTCGCATTGAAGAAATCCTTGAATCCCTTGACTACCTCGTTGTAATTGAAGTCTGTACCGAAGCCCCAGCCCTGTGCAGATGCTGCAAACTGGATACCCATAAGGTAACTTACAGAATCTATCTGGCTCTTGCTCGGCTCCAGGGCCTTGAGCTCCGGAGAGTTGTTGTTCTGTGCGCAAGCGGCTATAGCCATACTGGCAAGCGCCGCTGCAATGATTGTCTTGATTTTCATAATTACTCGAATATTTGTTTAATCATTATTCCAAGCCAAAGCGGAGGCCCCCAATATGGCGGCGTCCGATCCGCTGAGCGGAGAGAAAAGCACCTTTATCTTGCCTTTCCAAATGTTCATCAGGTTGTCTTCCATAGCCTTTACCACGGGAGCGCGCAGCAGTTCCCCGGCCTGGGTGAGGCCGCCGAACAGGATTATGGCCTCAGGCGAACTGAAAGCCACGAAGTTTGCGAGCGCCTTTCCCAGTATCTCGCCCGTATAGTCGAAGACCCTCTGCGAAAGGGCGTCGCCCTCCTGGGCTGCCTCGCATACGTCCTTTGAGGTGATTACGGCCTTCTGGCGCAGGGGCGAGGGCTCGTCGCTCTTGCGCAGCATCTCGGCGGCGGTGACGGCGACTCCGGTGGCGGAGGCATACGCCTCCAGGCACCCTTTCTTGCCGCAGCCGCACTTGCGGCCACCCTCTTTCACGCACACGTGGCCCAACTCTCCTGCCAGGCCGTCGTGCCCGTACACCAGGTGTCCGTTGCAGACAATTCCGCTTCCGAGGCCGGTGCCGAGAGTTATGACGATGAAGTCCTTCATCCCCCTGGCGGCTCCGTACTCCATCTCGCCCATCGCGGCTGCGTTGGCGTCGTTGGTGAGCGTGACGCTCAGACCGCCGAGCTCAGCCGACAGCAGCTGCGCTATGGGCACCGAAGTGTCAGAGGCCCACTGGATGTTGGGGGCGTTTTCTATGCAGCCAGTGAAATAGTTGCCGTTGGGGGCTCCCATTCCAACTCCCTGGATGACAGGCTCGCCGCAGTTGAGCAGCAGGTCCTTTATCTCGAAGGCAAGGTCCTTTATGAAGGCCAGGGCTTCCCTGCCGTAGTTGTCGGTACGGATCACGCGCCTGCCGGCAATGTAGCCGTCAGAACGCACCAGGCCTATCTTGGCGGTCTGGCCACCCAAATCCACTCCTATGACGTATTTACTGTCTTGCTGCATTGTCAGAGAACAAACCGAACATCTGGGCGTCAATCATATCCGTAACCTTGGAAAAATCTTCCGGACGGTTGCCGAACTTTATGTTGTCGGCATCTATCACCAGCAGGTTGCCGTCATAGTCCTTAATCCAGTTATCATACCTCTCGTTCAGACCAGTCAGATAGTCTATGCGTATGCTCTTCTCGTATTCGCGTCCGCGCTTCTGTATCTGGGCCACGAGGTTGGGTATGGAAGACTTTAGGTAGATAAGCAGGTCAGGCTTGCCTACGAGGGACATCATCAGGTCGAACAGGTCCGAATAGTTCTCGAAGTCCCTGGTGGACATAAGGCCCATTGCGTGAAGGTTGGGGGCGAAGATGCGCGCGTCCTCGTAGATGGTGCGGTCCTGGACAATGATGTCGTCGCACTTGGCAATGTCCACCACGTCCTTGAACCTCTTGTTCAGGAAGTAGATTTGCAGGTTGAACGACCATCTTTCCATATCCTCGTAGAAGTCTGCGAGGTATGGGTTGAAGTCCACGGATTCGAATTTGGGAGTCCATCCGTAATGCGCCGCAAGCATCTTGGTGAGCGTGGTCTTGCCGCTTCCTATGTTTCCCGCAATGGCTATGTGCATATTCCGCTAAGGTTTTAAAACTTACAAAGATAATATTTTATTCAGAATCCTGGTCTTCTTCGGGGAAAAGGCCGTACAGGCGGGCGTCTATCCTGTCGGTTATGGCCTGGAAATCTTCAGGATTGTCCTTGAAGTCCAGCTGGTCGCCCTCTATTATCAGAAGTTCCCCGGGATAGTTGGCAATCCAGGACTCGTAGCGGTTGTTCAGGCCGGTGAGGTACTCCAGGCTGATGCTCTGCTCGTACTCGCGCCCGCGTTTCTGGATCTGGGACACCAGGTGCGGTATGGAAGACCGGATGTAGATGAGCAGGTCCGGAAGCTTTACCATTGACATCATAAGGTCGAAGAGCTGCATATACGTGTCGTAGTCCCTCTGGGACAGGTTTCCCAGGTCCCTGTTGTTGGCCACGAAAATGAAAACGCCCTCCAGGATAGTCCTGTCCTGTATTATCACCTCCTTTGAATTGGCTATCTCCAGGGTGTCCCTGAACCTCTGGGCCAGGAAATAGGTTTCCAGGTTGTAGGACCACCGCGGGATGTCCTTGTAGTAATCTTCCAGATAGGGGTTGTATGTGACGGACTCGAACTTGGGAATCCAGCCGTAATGGTCGGCAAGCAGTTTGGTAAGGGTGGTCTTGCCGCAGCCTATGTTTCCTGCTACTCCTATGTGCATATATTATTGTCCTGTATGTTCTACAAATTTAACAAAGGTTTGCTAAATTTGTATTCTAATCCCCTCGTGGAATGCTGAATATCCGCCATTTCTTCTTCAACCCTTTCCAGGAAAGGACCTACTTGGTCTGGGACGGTTCCCTCAAAGGCGCCGTAATAGATCCTGGTTTTATGGAGGAGGAAGAGGAACGGGAGTTTTTCTCAACTGTCCGCACGCTGGGCCTGGACATCCAAAGCATACTTCTGACACACGCCCACATAGACCACATATACGGGGTTTCCGCCTGCCTGAGGGCTTTCCCCGGAATCAAGGTTTATATGAGTCCTGAAGACAAGTTCGTCAAGGACTACTCTCCGACAATGGCAGACCTGATGCGGATGCCCCACCCCGACACCAGTTGGAAAACGGTAGACATTTACGACGGACAGGTCCTGGAGATAGGGGAAGAAAAGCTGGAAGTCATATCCACCCCCGGCCACACTCCGGGAGGCGTCTGCTTCCGCTGCGCCGGCAGCGGGGACCTCTTCAGCGGGGACACCCTCTTTTCCGGCTCGATAGGCCGCACGGACCTGCCAGGCGGCAACTACGACAAGATAATAGATTCGATCACCCGGAAGCTCTCGGGCCTGGACGGAGGCACACGCGTGCATCCCGGCCATGGATGGGACACCACCATAAGCACCGAGAAGCTCTGCAACCCATATCTGCAAATTGGATAAGTTCATAATAATACGAGGCGCAAAGGCCCACAACCTGCAGGACATAGACGTAGACATACCGCGTGACAAGTACGTGGTGGTTACGGGCCTGAGCGGCAGCGGCAAATCTTCCCTCGCCTTCGACACCATATACGCCGAGGGGCAGCGCCGCTATATGAACACCCTTTCCCCCTATGCCAAGCACTTCATGGGCATACTGGAGAAGCCCCAGGTAGAGAGCATAGAGGGCCTCAGCCCCATCATAGCCATAGAGCAGAAGACCACCGGAAACAACCCCCGCTCCACGGTGGGCACAATCACAGAGATATACGATTTCCTGCGTCTGCTGTACGCCAGGGCATCACGCGCCTACTCCCCCGTCACCGGCAAGGAAATGGTGCGCTACTCAGACGAGCAGATAGTCTCAATGATACTGTCCAACTACCACGGTCGCAAGTGCATGCTCCTGGCTCCCCTGGTAAGGGGCCGCAAGGGCCACTACAGGGAACTCTTCGAACAGTTGCGGAAAAGGGGTTATATGCAGGTACGCATAGACTCCAAGATTGTCAACTTACAGGAGGTGGAGGCGCTTGACCGTTACAAGGCGCACTTCATAGAGCTTGTCGTGGACAAGCTGAAGCCGGGCGAAGGGGACGAGAAGCGCATCCGCGACTCCGTTATGACCACCCTCAACCTGGGCAAGGGCTCGCTGGCGGTGTACGACCCCGAGACCGACGCCCTGGAGCATTTCTCAAAGCACCTGGTGGATCCCGACAGCGGCATATCGCTCCAGGAACCAGCTCCGCACAGTTTTTCGTTCAACTCTCCCGAAGGCTACTGCCCTCACTGCAAGGGCCTTGGAATGATTGTGGACGTGAATATGGACAGCATCGTCCCTGACAGGAGCGTGAGCATAGCCAACGGCGGCATAGTCCCGCTTGGAAAAGTGCGCGAGAGCCGCAAATACGACGTGATACGCGCCATCGCCAGGAAATACGGATTCTCCATATTCGACCCCATCTCGGAGGTGCCTGACGAGGCTCTGAGCCAGATTGTGTTCGGCTCGGACGACTTCTTCCGCATAGGCGACGGCCACGACATGGAGATGGTGAACTTCGGCGGAATAGTGGACGACATAGACGAGAAGGTGGTCTGCCCCGTTTGCGGAGGCACGCGCCTGAACGACAACGCAAGGCTTTTCAAGATTGACGGTAAGTCGATAGACCAGGTGGCGGCGATGGAGATAACGGACCTGGAAGAGTGGCTGCGCTCCCTGCCGGGGAAACTTTCCTCTAGGGAGATGGCCATAGCATCGGACATCCTGAAGGAACTGCAGGACAGGGTGGAATTCCTAATAGACGTAGGCCTGGAGTACCTGTCGCTGGACAGGGCCACCGCCACGCTCTCCGGAGGAGAGGGCCAGCGCATACGCCTTGCCACCCAGATAGGCTCCAAACTGGTCAACGTTCTATACATACTGGACGAACCGTCCATAGGCCTGCACCAGAAAGACAACCACAAGCTGATTTCGTCCCTGAAGAAACTCCGTGACGAGGGCAACAGCGTGATAGTGGTGGAGCACGACCAGGAGACTATGGCCCAGGCCGACTGGATTGTGGACGTAGGCCCCGGCGCCGGAAAACTGGGCGGAAAGATCTGCTACAACGGCCCTGCAAAGATAGGCCCCGACGCGCCCGGGAGCATCACCCTGGATTACCTCAAGGGCCTCAAGAGCATAGAAGTCCCCACCGTCAGGAGGAAAGGCAACGGCCTTACGGTTGGCCTGCGCGGCGCAAGCGGCAACAACCTGAAGGACCTGGACGTGGACTTCCCCCTGGGATGCTTCATCGGGGTAAGCGGAGTGAGCGGAAGCGGCAAGTCTTCACTCATCAACGAGACTCTGATGCCGGTGCTCAAGAACAAACTGTACCACGCCAAACTGCACCCTCTCCCCTTCAGGGACGTGACAGGTGCCGAGAACATAGACAAACTGATAGAGATAGACCAGAGCCCCATAGGCAAGACTCCGCGCAGCAATCCTGCTACTTTCACGGGAGTCTTCACAGACATAAGGATGCTGTTCGAGAACACGCCGGACGCCAAGGTTCGCGGATTCAAGGCCGGAAGATTCTCTTTCAACGTCCCCGGAGGACGCTGCGAAGAGTGCAAGGGCGCCGGAATAAAGGTGATAGAGATGAACTTCCTGCCTCCGGTGAACGTAATCTGCGACGAATGCCGCGGCAAACGCTACAAGGAGGACACCCTGGCGGTGAAATACAAGGGCAAGAGCATAAACGACGTACTGGAGATGCCAATAAGCGAGGCCTACGAGTTCTTCAAGAGCATCCCCAAGATATCCCAGAAACTCAAGGCGCTGGTGGACGTGGGTCTGGGCTACGTGCACCTTGGCCAGTCTTCCGTCACTTTGTCGGGAGGAGAGAGCCAGAGGATGAAACTGGCCGCGGAACTTTTCCGCAAGGCCACCGGAAACACCCTGTACATCCTGGACGAACCCACCACGGGACTCCATTTCCAAGACATCAAGGTGCTTCTTGACGTCCTGCAGAGACTAGTGGACCAGGGTAACACGGTAATCATCATAGAGCACAACCTGGACATACTCAAGAGCGTGGACTACATCCTGGATATGGGGCCCGAAGGCGGACGCCGCGGCGGACGCGTAGTGGCCGCCGGCACGCCTGAGGAACTGGCTGCCAACCCGGATTCAGTCACGGGACCTTATTTGAAAACAGTATTAAACCTATAAATTATGACAAAGATTCAAGCAGCACGGGACGAATACCGCAACTGGTGTACCGCCATAGGTGTAAGCACCCTGGAAGACCTCAACGCCCTTCTGGATGAAGGCCGTGCAATAGAACTCATAAATCTGTGCGAGGCCAGGCAGGAACGCAAATATGCCGGAATTGCAAACCAGATCTATTTCAGGAGGGAGCACAGCCGGATAGTTATGATGTCGGGACCTTCCTCCAGCGGAAAGACTTCCTCTTCGCTGCGCATAGCCCAGCAGTGCCGCGTACTGGGACTCACCCCCAAGGTGATAGAGCTGGACAATTATTTCGTGGGCAGGGAAAGGACTCCCAAGGACGAGAAGGGAGAGTACGACTTCGAGGCCCTGGAGGCTATGGACATCGAGTTCCTGGACAAGCAGCTCAACCAGCTCCTTGCCGGAGAAGAGATAGAGATACCCCGATTCGACTTCCAGAAAGGAGAGAGGGTTTTCGAAGGCCGCAAGCTCCAGCTTACTGACAACGACATCCTCTGTATGGAAGGAATCCACGCCCTGAATCCCGCCCTTACCCCGGCCGTGGACCAGAGCAAGTTCTTCCGCATCTACATCTCCTCTCTTTCATCCCTCCCGGGTGGAGAGAAGATGCAGTATTCCACCACTGACAAACGCCTCCTGAGGCGTATCGTACGCGACAACCGCGTCCGCGGAACAGGTCCGGAGGCCACCATCCTCCGCTGGCCCAGCGTCCGCGCAGGAGAGACCAAGAACATATTCCCGTTCGAGGAGAACGCCGACGTGGTATTCAACTCCTCCACCCTTTACGACGTGCCCCTGCTCAAGTACTTTGCAGAGCCGCTTCTGGCCAGCATCAGGGAATCTTCACCCGCATATGCAAAGGCCACTCAGCTGATCGAGTTCCTGAGCCACGTCAGGGTGCTGACTCCCGCAGAAATTGCGGCGATACCGCCTACTTCAATTATGAGAGAATTCATCGGAGGACAAACTTTATAGACTATGTGGCTTTGGATGACTCTTGGCTCAGCGCTGATGCTGGGCATCTACGATGTTTTCAAGAAACAGGCGTTAAAGAACAACAGCGTCCTGTGGGTGCTGCTGGCTGCTACGGCGCTTTCAACCCTGTTCCTTTCCCCCTTCCTGTCTTCCGGTCCTGCGGAGGACCACCTGCGCCTGATACTCAAGGCTGTGCTGGTCACCACTTCCTGGGTGAGCGGACTCATAGGACTCAAGCTCCTTCCCATCACCACAGTCAGCACGCTCAAGGCTTCCAGGCCTTTCTTCGTCGTGCTGTTCTCAATAGTCATTTTTGGGGAGAAACTGAACGGATGGCAGTGGGCCGGCGTGGCGCTTGCCCTTCTTGCCCTGACACTGCTCAGCGGTGCCAGCAAGAAAGAAGGTATAGACTTCTCCAAGAGCAAGGGCGTGCTTGCAATGGCCGTGTCCATCCTTGCAGGAGTTGCAAGCGCGCTCTACGACAAGAAAGTGGTCGCGAACATGGATCCCCTGTTCTTACAGAGCTGGTGCAACTTCTACATCACCATCCTGCTGGCCTTATGCATAGTGGTCAAGAACATTCACGACAAAGACAGCCGCGAGCGCTTCAAATGGGACTGGATGCTGCTGCTGATAGCCATTTTCATAACGGGAGCTGACATGCTCTACTTCTTTGCATTGAAGCAGGAAGGAGCACTCCTCTCCGTCATATCCATAATGCGCCGCTGCTCGGTAGTAGTAACCTTCGTGCTTGGCGCAATAGTGTTCAAGGAAAAGAACCTGAAGGCAAAGAGCCTGGACCTGGCTATCCTGCTGGCTGGAATATTCTGTCTGGTTTTAGGCTCCCAGTGATATCCTGGGGGCTTCAAGAGCCTTGTGCAGCTGATTGTCGTAGCGGGTCCTGAGCTCGATTCCGGCAGGCTGGAAATAATACCTTACCACTATCTCCTCCTCTATCAAAGGCACAATCTCGTCCTTCTTGAGGCGGAGATAAGTTTCTTTATCCAGGTCGATAGCCTTGTTCAGGGCATCCAGTTCTTCCTGCATGGAGTCTTTCAGACCGTCGGACTCCAACTGGCGGATCATCTGGTCAAAGTATGTCTTGGCGCTTGAGCGGTAGTCGAACTCCCTGCCTTTTGCGTACTCTATGAAATCTTCGTAATCGGCGTCGGACAACTTGAAGTCTTTGACTGCCGGTATGCTCTCGTGCTTCTTGACGAACTCCACTGCGTACTGCTCAAGTATGCCAGAGTAAGAGAGCGATACGGTGATCCTGCTGTAAGGGTCTGACGGGATTTCCACGTCGGGGGTGATGCCGCCGCCGTCGCGCACTATCCTGCCGCCCGCGGTCCTGAACTCGTTGGTGAGGGAATCAGGGATTGCGCCCACGCTTCCGTCCTCGCGGCGATGGCTGTAGTCGATGGCCTGTACGCATCGGCCCGAAGGGGTGTAGTACTTGGCCGTGGTGACCTTCATCTGGCCGTTGTACGGCAGCGGACGGATGCTCTGCACCAGGCCCTTGCCATAGGTGCGTGTGCCTATGATGGTGGCCCTGTCGTAGTCCTGGAGGGCGCCTGAGACAATCTCTGAGGCGGAGGCGCTGCCGCCGTCCACCATCACTATGATGGGAATCTGGGTGTCGATAGGAGCTGAGTTGGTATAGTACTCCTGCTGTTCCGACTCAAGGCGGCCCTTGGCACTTACCACCAGCGAGCCCTTGGGAACGAAGAGACCCACTATCTGCACGGCTTCCTGAAGGATGCCGCCTCCATTGCCCCTGAGGTCATACACCAGCTGCTTCATCCCCTGCTTCTTGAGATTGTTCACGGCTTCCTTCACTTCCTGGGCTATGCCCTGGGTGAAACCGCTCTGGTAGATGTATCCGGTGGTGTCGTTGAGCATTCCGGCATATTCCAGGTCAGGGATATGGATGCGCTCGCGCACTATGTTCACGTCCTGGACCTGTCCGGTGCGGAGTTTCTTTACCTTGAGGACGAGTTTGGTGCCGGGAGTGCCTTTCATACGGTCGCTGCACTCCTGGGTGGTGAGGCCTATGACGCTCACTCCGTCTATCTCCATAACCTCGTCGCCGCATACCAGGCCGGCCTTGTGGGCGGGAGAGTTCTGGTACGGCTCGTTGATTGTGACGTATCCGTCAATCTCGGGCTTGTATATTACGGCTCCTACGCCTCCGTAGGTCCTGCGGAGCATCAGTTCAAGGTCTTCGTTTTCTTCTTCCGGGATGTATACTGTATACGGATCCAGCGCTTCCAGCATGGCGTCTATTCCCACACGCTCTATGCGGTCTACCGGAAGGGTGTCCACGTACGATCTGTTAAGTTCCTGGAGGATGGCCTTCTGAAGTTCTGTCCACTTGCCCAGATTGAAACTCCTGGACTGGCCGAAGGAGACTGTGCAGCACAGCACAGATACTGCCAACAATATTATTTTCTTGCTCATATCTTATGCAAAAATAATAAATTTGTAATATGAAACTTATTTTTGGCACCTCCAATCGCGGCAAACTGCGCGAGGCCTCTGATATACTCGGTCCGGACTATCAAGTGGTATGTCCGGCTGACTTGGGAATAACCGAAGACGTCGAGGAAACCGGAGAAACTCTTGAAGCAAATTCCATACTAAAGGCGGAACATATTTTCAATATCACGCACTCCGCCTGCTTCGCGGACGATACAGGCCTGGAGGTGGATGCGCTGGGAGGCGCCCCCGGCGTGCACTCCGCGCGCTACGCGGGCGAGGGCCACGACTTCGCCGCCAACCGGCGCAAGCTCCTGGAGGCTATGAAGGACGTCCCTGACGAACTCCGCACCGCCCGTTTCCGCTGCGTGGTAACCCTCATCCTGGAGGACGGCCGCAAGCACTTCTTCGACGGCGTCGTGGAAGGCCGCATAGCCAAAATAGAAATGGGAACGATGGGCTTCGGCTACGACGCCGTCTTCATCCCCGACGAATTCCCCCGCTACACAATGGCCGAACTGGGCGAAGACATCAAGAACAGCATCTCCCACAGGGGAATGTCCCTGCGCCTGATGGCCGCCTGGCTCAAAGAGAACGTCAAGTGACAGGCAACACCCAGCTCATAGTCCTTTCCCTGACCAAGTTCAAGGACAACGCCATCGTGCTCCACTGCCTCAGCAGGGACCACGG
>JAGCVB010000074.1 GCA_017962585.1 Bacteroidales bacterium | reverse complement strand
CTGGAAAGACATAGCAGAAGAAGCCATAGACCGATATAACTCCCTGATTAACAGAGTAAAACTGATTCATCCTATCTATTAATGGAATAATGCGGGATTATTGCTATATTTGTTAGTTATGAACAAAAAGACGCTTATAATCCTTGCGTGTGTTGCATTAGTTTTGATCCTGGCAATAGCCGGGGGCGTATATGCATTGTATTCCGGAGTCGGTTCCGGAAGTTCTGACAAGAGAACAAAGGCTGATACGGCACTTCTGGCAGCTATCCCTTCGGATGCTGCAGCAGTTATGACATTCCAGGACCTGGGCAAGAGCATGCCCGTCCTGTCTCATTTCTGTTCAGGCCCGTTCAAGGATTACGTCCAGAATATCATAGAAACCGGCTCCCTTTCGGGAGTTTCCATAGCCGCTTCGCTGCACTACAGCGGAAATCTCGTCCCTCTTCTGGTAATCTCAAAGGCGGACAGTTCCCTGTACAGGGCTGCACTTACGGCGGGCCTTGCTTCGCAGATAGCCTCCAACGAGCAGCGTGAATTCCTGCTGGTGTCTCCCTCGGAGACTATCGTCAGTTCTTCTGCAAGGCACCTGGGCGCAGGGGCATCCATACTGGACAACAGCGCCTTCGAGGCTATTTCAAAGAGCGTGGGACAGAATAATGTGGCATATTTCTCTAATGACTATGCCGACAGGCTGGTCAGCTCCTACGACACATTCCTCGGTAAATACTCGTCTTTCATAAAGAGAGCCGCTGAGTGGACGGCAATCTACAGCAGGGGCGCCACACAGGGAGAATGGCTGCTCAAGACCCAGAACAGCAAGGATCCCTCGTATTTCATGAACGTCCTGGAGGGACTTCAGCCTTCCGGCAGCAAGATGGGAGAGGTGGCTCCTACAAACACCGTCTTCGCCCTTAGCCTTTCGCCTTCCAAGCCTGAAGCATATCGCAGCGCTTACAACAAGTTTCTTGATGCTACTCAGAGGCTTTCTGAGAACAAACGTCTCGTAGAGAGCCTGAGGGCCGCTGCGGGAACGTCTCCTGACCAATGGATCAAGGACATACAGGAAGTCGCCAGCATCTCCTGGAAGCTAGACGACGGCACTGTGCTTACGGCCAATGCCGTGCGCCGCTCCGGCCCTTCCGCAAAAGAACCCGCGTTGTCAGAAGGCTATCAGTTCGCCGGCTTCGCCGCGTGCGAGTTCGGTAACCTGTTCTCTCTCCCTGACGAGAGCTGCAGCCTTGTGCTGGACAACTGGACCATTTCCGGGAGCCGTGCCGCCCTGGAAGACCTTATGGGCGCCGTGGCGGTGGACGAGGTTCTCGCAGACCAGCTGGTCTCAAAAGACTGCCTGGTTACAATGTACTACACTTCCAACGATACCAAACTCCTTCGCTATACCCGTTCCGGGCTGGAAATGGACGTGAAATCCGCCGTAGTGAAGTCCAACAGGACACCTGAACTGGTAGTGGAAATTCCGGAAGGCCCCTTCGAGGTTACCAACAGCCTTGACGGAAAGAAGAATACATTCTATCAGAACGCCCAGCTGTCCCTTTGCCTGAATGACGAGAACGGCAAGGGTCTGTGGGGCGTTCCCTTCAAACAGAAAATATGCGGATATGTCTCTGACATAGACTACTACAATAACGGCAAAATCCAGTTCCTGTTCGGCGCCGGAAGTTCATTGTATGCAATCAGCCGTCTCGGCGCTTTCGTACAGGGCTTCCCGGTAGACCTGGGTAAAGAAATCCTCCTGGGCCCTGAAGTATATGATTTCACCGGGGCCAAGGGATATACCGTTATGGTCCTGCACAAGGACAACACTCTTGAAATGTACGACCTGCACGGCAAGAAACCTGCCTCCTGGCAGGGAATCACAGCCCAGGACATTATAATTAAGCTTCCGGAACTTGTTACCGCATCGGGTCAGAAGTACTGGAAAGTCACTACAACCAGAGAGACTCTCTATTTCCCCTTCGACGGAGGAGAACAGATAAAGGACAGGAGGGTGCTCAATTCACTTAAATAATATGGAATTTCATTCAGTAAACAAATTATACGAGAGCTCTTTCCGCGAGAACTGGGAGAGACCGGCCCTGTCCAACTACCAGGGCGTCACCCTTACTTATGCCGAAGTTGCGCAGAGAGTGGCCCTCATACACCTCTGCTTCGAAGGCTGCGGCCTTCAGCGTGGCGACAAGGTTGCCATCTGCTCAAAGAACCAGTCCAACTGGGCGGTAAGTTTCATCGCTGCCTCTACATACGGAGCCGTCCCGGTTCCAATCCTTCACGAATTCAAGCCGGGAAACATCCATTATCTGGTAAACCATTCAGAGGCCAAGGTGCTTTTCGTAGACGAAGTGATTTGGGAAGGCCTCCTGGAGTCTGAGATGCCCGGTCTGTCGGTAGTAGTTCAGATGAATACACTGAACTTCCTCTATGCAAAGGAAGATTATCTGCAGGATGTCCGCAAGAACCTTTCTGTCAACTTTGCAGCCAAGTATCCCAACGGTTTCGGTCCGGATGATATGGACTATTTCAAGGATAAGCCTGAGGAACTGGCAATGATCAACTACACCTCGGGTACATCCGGATTCTCCAAGGGCGTGATGATCCCTTACAGGGCTTTGTATGCTAACATCCATTTTGCCGGAGAATATGCCGAGCCTCAGATGAGCTGCTACTCTGAAGTAGTTGCCATGCTGCCCTCCGCACATATGTATGGCCTTCTGTTCGAGTGCCTCTTTGAACTTACCATAGGCGCCCATATCCATTTCCTCACCCGCGTTCCCAGTCCCAAGATCATAATGAATGCGCTGCAGGATATAAAACCGGACATTATCATAGCCGTGCCGCTTATCATAGAGAAGGTTTACAAGACCCAGATCAAACCTCTGGTGGAGCGCAACAGGACATTTATGAGAATCCCTATCCTGAACAGGGTAATCCGCACGCGTATCCGCAACGGTATGATTGAAGCCTTCGGCGGCCGCTTCGAAGAAGTGATAATGGGAGGCGCCGGCCTCAATCCCGAGGTAGAGAAATTCCTTCGTTCCATAAGGTTCCCCTTCACAGTAGGGTATGGAATGACGGAGTGCGCGCCCCTCATCACCTACGCCAAATGGTATAAGACCCGTCTGGGTTCCTGCGGCAAGGCCATCGCCAACTGTCAGATCCGCATAGACTCCGAGGATCCTCACAAGATTCCCGGCGAGGTTCAGGTTAAGGGTCCCAACGTCTTCCTGGGTTATTATAAGAATCCCGAGGCTACGGCTGCAACTTTCACTGAAGACGGTTGGTTCCGCACAGGAGATATGGGTATAATAGATTCTGACGGATTCCTGTACCTCAGGGGCCGCAGCAAATGTATGATCCTGGGCCCTTCAGGCCAGAATATCTATCCGGAGGAACTGGAATCCGTAATCAATAATGTTAATTACGTGTCCGACTCTCTTGTAATTGAGGACAACGGATCTTTAGTAGCCCTGGTTTATCCCGATTATCACCAGGCCAGCCTTGACGGAATGACTCCCGACCAGATCAAGAAGCGTCTGGAAGACTCTCTGCCGGAGATCAATGCCGAGGTTCCAAATTATGCCCGTATCAAGCGTATGGAATTCCTGCCGGAAGACTTCGAGCGCACCCCCAAGAAGAGCATCAAGAGATATCTTTATCAGAGAAACTAATATATGAACAAGTTCGACCACAGTTACATACAGATGGCTGCGATATGGGCGCAGAACTCGTATTGCAAGCGCCGCCAGGTAGGAGCGTTGATAGTCAAGGACAAGATGATAATCTCTGACGGCTACAACGGTACTCCGTCCGGATTCGAGAACGTCTGCGAAGACGAGAACGGCGTGACAAAGCCGTATGTCCTTCACGCCGAGGCCAACGCCATAACCAAGGTGGCTATGAGCGGGAACAGCAGCGAGGGGGCAACCCTGTACGTGACGGCCTCACCCTGTATCGAGTGCGCCAAGCTCATCATCCAGGCAGGCATAAAGAGAGTGGTTTACAGAGACGAATACCGCCTCACTGACGGCGTAGACCTGTTGCGTCGCGCCGGAGTAGAGGTGGAAAAGGTAGATTGAGACAATGAACAAGAATTCGGCCCTTATAACTGCGTTGCTGGGCATAGTGCTGGGCGTGATGCTAGCCGTTACCGTCCACTCTATCAGAGGCAGGCAGCAGAGAATCAAAGTCAGCCGCGACAGCTGGCAGAAACTGGAACTCATCCTGGAGCAGATAGACCAGAACTACGTGGACAACGTAGATTACGAGTCCGTGACCGAGGCGGCCGCTACGGCCACGCTTTCCGCTCTGGACCCCCATTCAGTGTATCTTCCTCCTGTCACTCTCAAGGAAAGCGAGACTGAACTTGCCGGCGGATTCGACGGCATAGGCATCCAGTTCAACGTGCCCAACGACACCGCCATAGTTATGGAAGTCATAAGCGGAGGCCCTTCCGAAAAGATAGGCCTGCAGCCAGGCGACCGCCTTCTAAAGGTGGACGACGAGGTTATCGCCGGCGTCAAATACCCCCAGGACAGCATGGTCCGCAGGATGAAAGGCCAGGCCGGAACCAAGGTACTGATAACCGTAAAGAGGGACGGGGAGGAAATACCGTTCGAGATAACCAGAGGCAAGATTCCCGTAAACAGCGTGGATGCTGCCTTTATGATAAATGACACCACTGGTTACATAAAACTGGAGAAGTTCACCAGAACCACCACACAGGAATTCGTGAATGCCAGCAGGAACCTGATTGAGAAAGGCATGACTTCTCTGATATTCGACCTCAGGGAGAATACCGGAGGCTATTTCGACCAGGCTCTCAACCTGTCCAACCTCTTCCTGGAGAAAGACAGCAAGATAGTGTATATGGAGGGCCTGCACCGCGAGAGAGAAGACTATTCCGCAGACGGCCGCGGCTTCCTGAAGGACATAAAACTCACAGTGCTGATTGACGAAGGCACTGCATCTTCCAGTGAGATCTTCTCCGGAGCAATCCAGGACAACGACAGGGGAACCATAGTTGGACGCCGCTCATTTGGCAAAGGCCTGGTGCAGGAGCCCATCTATTTCAGCGACGGTTCCGGCATAAGGCTTACCGTAGCCCGTTTCTACACCCCTTCAGGACGTTGCATCCAGAAGCCCTACTCCGATGATTATCAGTACGATATAGTCAGACGCTACGAAACCGGCGAGTTGACGGATGCAGACAGCATAAAGGTTAACAAGGACGAGGAATTCTTTACCGTGGGCGGCCGCTCCGTATATGGTGGCGGCGGAATTGTCCCGGACGTATTCGTTCCGCTGGATACCACAAAAGCTACTACCTTCTACTCCAATTGTTCAAGGAAGGCTACGCCGATGCGCTTCGCATCCAACTTCTTTGACAACCACAAGCACGAGCTGGGAGCCATTGACAATTACGATGCCCTCCTGTCATATCTGGACAGAAGCAATCTGGAAAAGGCGTTCCTGGATTTTGCGGCCAGCCGTGACGCCCTGGTTCCTGCAGAAGGGGAGTGGGAAGCAACGGCATACTACCTGATGCCTCAGGTGAGGGCCCTGGTAGGCCGCTATTCAAAACTGGGAGATGACGCATTCTATCATCTATATCTGGATATAGACGATATGGTAGCAGTTGCTACTGCGCTATAAACTGGTAAACTATATCGCCCATCTGGCGGGCCGGAGCTGAAGTGGATGAAGAAAACCGTGACAGCCTGGCAGCCCTTACGGCGAATTCCCTTAGACATTTGTCCGATGAGGACGCTTCTTCATGAATCCTGGCGTCAATGACACGGCCGCTAGGGTCTACGGTGATTATAACAGTGACCATTCCTGAGCCAATGCATCTGTAAGCGGGGATGGAAAGGGAACTGGCCTTGCGCCCGTCAAGCGAGTAAGATACCACTGAAGGCCCCTGGTATGTAGATTTCTCGACAGGTTTTGGCTTGTCCTGCACAGCCGGAGCCTCTTCCTGTACGCTTGCAAGCCCGTCTTCAGGCTTAGGCAGGTCGAATCCGTTCTCCAGTTCCTGCTGAAGCCTGGCTGCGTCTTCGTAGAGTTTCTGAGCGTCGGTGCCGCGGTCGTCCCTTAGTTCGCTCCTGTCTACGGTCACATTTCGCACGTTTATCTGGCCGCTCTCGGATGCGGTCAGGAGCTGTTCAATACGGGAGGAGATATCCTCCTTGAACATCTCCTCCTGTTGAATCCTTTCTATTTCTTCCTGTTTGGAAAAATCAAGAATGAAAGTGTTTTCTCCCCTCAAAGAATAGCCAATCTGGCAGATAAGCAGGATGGCAAGCACCGCGAGATGGAATATCACGGTGCCGTATATCCCGGCTTTGTCTTCTTTGCGGATCCGCACTTTCAGTCTTTCTTTTCAAGATACTTTTCTACGGTAGCCGTAAGCATATCGATAGCCACCTTGTTATGACCTCCCTGGGGGATTATGATGTCGGCGTAACGCTTGCTGGGCTCTATGAACTGCAGGTACATAGGCTTTACTGTGCGCGAGTAGCGCTCTATCACCCAGTGCACGTCCTTACCGCGCTCTGATATGTCCCTTTCCATCACGCGCATCAGGCGGTCGTCATCGTCAGCGTCCACGAACACCTTTATGTCCATCTGGTTGCGCAGCGGCTTGCAGGTGAATATGAGGATACCCTCAATGATAATCACGTCTGCAGGCTTCACAATAGTCTTTTCAGTCTTGGACCTGGTGCAGGAAATGAATGAGTATACGGGCTGTTCTATAGTCTTGCCCGCCTTCAGGTCCTTGAGCTGGCTGCAGAGAAGATCCCATTCAATGGAGTCTGGATGGTCGAAGTTGTGTACCCTCTTTTCTTCGTCTGTAAGGTCGCTGGAGTCCTTGTAGTAGCAATCCTGGGGGATTACCACCACTCTCTTGTGAAGCTTCTCGCAAATGGCCTTGACCACAGTGGTCTTGCCGCTGCCGGAACCTCCGGCTATTCCTATTACCAGCATAAACTTTAAAACTCTGCGTTCTTAGGTGTACGGGGGAACGGAATCACGTCGCGTATGTTCTGCATTCCGGTAACGAAGAGCAGCAGACGCTCGAATCCCAGGCCGAATCCGCTATGAGGGCAGGAACCGAAGCGGCGTGTGTCTATGTACCACTCCAGGTTGGTGCGGCTCATTCCAAGCTCGTTTATCCTGTTCTCGAGTTTCTGGAGGGAGGATTCCCTCTCGGAACCTCCGATGATCTCTCCGATCTTGGGGAAGAGTACGTCCATTGCGCGTACGGTCTTTCCGTCCTCGTTCTGCTTCATATAGAAGGCCTTGATATCCTTGGGGTAACCTGTAAGGATGACAGGCTTGCCGAAGTGCTTCTCAACCAGGTAGCGCTCGTGCTCGCTCTGGAGGTCTACGCCCCAGGAAACCGGATACTCGAACTGGGTGCCGTCGGCAACTGCCTGCTCCAGGATCTTGATTCCCTCGGTATACTCCAGGCGGACAAAATCAATGCCTGTCACGCTCTTCAGACGGTCTATGAGGGTGTTGTCATAGCGGTCGTTGAGGAACTTGATGTCGTCATAGCAGTTGTCCAGGGCATATTGTACCAGATGCTTGATGAAGTCCTCTGCCAGGTCCATGTTCTGCTCGATGTCATAGAACGCCATTTCAGGCTCTATCATCCAGAACTCGGCAAGATGTCTGGGGGTGTTGGAGTTCTCGGCGCGGAAGGTGGGGCCGAAGGTGTAGATCTCACCGAGGGCCGTTGCTCCCAACTCACCTTCAAGCTGTCCGCTTACGGTGAGGGACGTCTGCTTTCCGAAGAAGTCTTTTGCATAGTCAATTCCGCCCTTCTTGTTCCTGGGAATGTTCTCCAGGTCCAGGGTGGTAACCTGGAACATCTGGCCTGCACCTTCGCAGTCAGACTCCGTGATGATAGGGGTGTTAAGGTACACGAACCCCTTTGAATGGAAATACTCGTGGATGGCGAAGGCCATCTGGTTCCTGATCCTCAGAACTGCTCCGAAGGTATTTGTACGCATCCTCATATGTGCGACGGAGCGCAGATATTCGAAAGAAGTGTCCTTCTTCTGGAGAGGGAAGCGCATAGGGTCGCATTCTCCATATATCTCAATGGAGTCGGCCTGGATCTCCACGGCCTGACCGCTGCCTACCGACTCTACCAGATTGCCGGTGACGCCTATGCAGGCGCCTGTGGTAACCTTGGCAAGGATGCCGTCTTCTATCTTTGACTTGTCTACTACTATCTGGATATTGTTAATCGTGGAACCGTCGTTGAGTGCTATGAATGCAATTTCTTTGTTTCCACGCTTTGTGCGTACCCATCCCTTGGCCAGGACCTTCTGTCCGGGTTTTGCAAGGAGAAGTTCTTTGATCTTGGTTCTTTCCATAATTATATTTAATTGTTTTTATTCAAAAGGCCGCGATTTGCTCGCGGCCTTTTGGAATATGAGGTAGCAGATAAACTGCTATTCAGCCGGTTTTCGGGCCTGATACATGATCCTAAGTGCGGAGCAGCGTCTGAGCTCCTGCTTAACATCTGTAATGATACCCATTCTGACGTCTTCATCAGCTCTGATAACTGTTGTCATGAACTGACGGTCGCCTTCGCTCATGCTCTCACGCTCTGCTGCGATAAAGTCACGGATGTCATCTGTGGTCTTGAAAGAATCGTTCAGCTGGATACGGGCATCGGTACCGTACTGGCCCTGATACTGCCTGGTAGGGGTTCCGATGTTGATGTATGAAGCAAGGTCCTTTCTTTCAAGTTTTACAGACTGTGAAGCCTCAGGGAGTTTTACAACAACCTTGTTCTCGCTTTCACGCATCTGTGTTGTAACCATGAAGAAGAACAAAAGCATGAACACGATATCGGAGAGAGAACCTGATGAAATTCCAGGAACCTCTTTGTTATTTCTACTTCCACCGAATTTTGACATAACTTTTTCCTCCTCTGATTATCTTCTTTGAGAAACATCCTTAGGCTCGGCCTCTGAGATACGCTGAGGGATTGCCTTCTTGACAATGTCCTGCTGGTCTTCGGTGAGCCTTATGTAAGGTCTTCCGTAGTTGCTCATTGCAAATTCGTCACGAAGCTCGTCGATTGCTTTCACGATCTCGTTCTGTACTGCAATGTACTGATAGTAACTTGTACCACGGTCGTTCTGGAGGGAGATAACTCCCTGGGAAACGTTGTAGGTTCCGTATCCTTCGATCTCGGTCGGAGTCTTTGCGGGAAGACTGGGATCGTCGTAGGGGTTGGAAAGGAAGTCCTTGATTTTATCTTTGAGCTGGGCTACGGCTATAGGTTCACTTCCGGCGAGGACGTTATTGGCTGCGTTAACCCTCACAAGGATAATGTTGCGCTGGTTAACCTGCTGGTTCTCTATTTTCTGATTTGGATCAGGCATAGGAGGCAGGAGACGTGACAGACCTGTCTGAGATCCCATGGTTGTGGTCATGAGGAAGTAGCACAGAAGCAGGAATGCGATGTCTGCCGTAGAACTCGAATTGATCGCGGGTGTTTTCTTTTTAGCCATAACCTGTTCTATTTTTTATTGCGGATAGCCGAAATAACCTCTCCTACGATGATGGAAGCGATTGCTACGCCGCCCACCAGATAGGTAAGGTTGAGAATAGTGTCAGTCAGCTTGAGCGTGGATGCGCTAGGCTGATCTACAGTAAGGCCAACTGCAGGATTGCCCTTGGAAACAAGATATACCACGAAGCAAACGGCAGCGACGGCCACCAAACCGATAAGGAGCTTTACAACGCTCTTCGGATTGTTGATGAAGCCGACTATGGCGCTGACAATGATGGCGGCGAATACTGCGAGACCGAGCATTACGTAAGCCCATCTCAGCAGGTTCTCGACGCCGCGTCCGTCATTGGCCTCGAAGCCTTTCACAAAGCCGAGGACAAGGAGGATGACACTGACAGCGATCAGCGCGATCATCAACCATTTGAATAATTTGCTATAATTTTTCATTATAAAATTCTATTACTATTAATTCTTTTAAGGCATATCGGTTCTGAATGAATCAGAAATTATTTGCCCTGGTATTTTGTCAAAACATCGATAAGGCTGATTGATGCATCCTCCATGTCAATGGTGATATTGTCAATCTTGCTAAGGATGTAGTTGTAGAACACCTGAAGAATCATAGCAACGATCAAACCGCCCACGGTAGTGATAAGGGCCACTTTCATACCACCGGCAACAACGTTAGGAGAAATGTCTCCAGCAGCCTGGATGGCGTCGAATGCCTGGATCATACCGATAACGGTTCCAAGGAATCCCAGTGAAGGAGCAATTGCGATGAAGAGGGAAATCCAAGTAAGACCGTTCTCCATGTTGCTCATCTGAACTGAACCGTAGGAAACGACTGTCTTCTCTACAACGTCAAGGCCCTGGTCGTAGCGGAGGAGTCCCTGATAGAATATTGATGCGATAGGACCGCGGGTATTGCGGCAAACGTCCTTAGCAGCCTCGATTCCGCCCTCTTCGAGAGCCTTCTCAACCTTTGCAACGAGACGTTTGGCGTTAGTCTTGGAGAATGAGAGATAAAGAATCCTTTCAATTGCAAGTGCGAGACCGATGATCAAGCAGATGATGATGAGGGACATGAAGCCTGCACCACCCTCGATGAACTTGGTCTTGAGAGCCTGATGAAGGGGAACTTCAGACTTTACGTCGAAAGGATTGACTTCACCGCTATCAACAGATTCAGCTGCCTGAGGGGCAACGATCTGCTCTGTGTGAGCAGAGGCGATGTTTGCAGAAACGAGCATAAGAGCTGCGGCTGCTAACAACACGAAAATCTTTTTCATAATCGTCTTTTGTGATTTTTAATTAGTAAATATTAAGTAGTTATAATATTCGTTTGTGCGGTTGGTTTCGCAAAGTATCTACGAATCCGGTGCAATTTAGCAAAAAAAAATCATTTTTCAATTTTATTTTGTGATTTCTCCTCTCAGATTTTCGTCAAGGGCGCATTTGACCTGCTGGTTGTCCTGATATTGGCCAAGCAGCACGAACAATTTGGTGAGAGCGCTTTCGGTTGTACAGTCGTAACCTGAGATGACCCCGGCGTCCTTGAGAGCCTTTCCAGTGGCGTACAAGTCCATGTTCACGCTTCCGCTAAGGCATTGAGTCACATTCAGAAGGACCTTTCCCATACTGTCGGCCTCCTTGATGATGTCTATGAACCAGGGTTGGGAAATGGCGTTCCCGGAGCCGTAGGTCTCTATTATGGAAGCCCTTGTCCTGGACCCGCACAGGAAGTATCGGGCAAGGTCGGCAGTGATTCCGGGATGGATCTTCAGGACAGAGACCGAAGTGTCCAGTTTCGTCCTTATCTGGAAAGGCTGTCCGGGCGCGGGACGCCGGATGATGGCGTCGTTGTAGATGATGTTTATGCCGGCCTCGGCAAGCGGGGGGCAGTTGGGAGATTTGAAAGCGGTGAAGCTTTCAGAGTCGACCTTTGTGCAGCGGTTGCCGCGAAGCAGGGTGGAGCCGAAGAATACGGCCACCTCGGGCACACGCGGCCTGCCAAGGGCGTCCTTGGCCGAGGCTATCTCCACGGCGGACACCAGATTCTCCTTGCCGTCCGTACGGAGGGTGCTTATGGGCAGTTGGCTGCCGGTGAAAATGACGGGCTTGTCCAGGCCCTCCAGCATAAAGCTTAGCGCAGAGGCCGAATAGGCCATCGTATCTGTTCCGTGAAGCACCACGAAACCGTCATACTTGTCCCTGGACTGCTCTATGAGCCTTGCGAGGGCCGTCCAGAGTCCGGGCTCCACGTCCGAGGAATCTATCAGGGGGTCGAAGGTGTAGGAGTCTATCTTGAGGGCGAATTTTCCCAGTTCGGGCACCTCCGAGAGTATGTGGTCGAAGTCGAAGGGGCGCAGGGGCTCGCCGGGGGCGTTCTCCTTCATCCCTATGGTTCCTCCGGTGTAGATCAGCAGTATTGACGCTTTGTCTTGTGTGGGGTTCATAGATTGAACAGTTTTATTGCGTTGAGTGATGTGGTCTCGGCGGCCTCCTCCAGGGAAATGCCTTTGACCTCGGCCAACTTGGCCGCTATGAGGGGCAGGTTGGAACTGTCGTTGCGGGTGCCCCTGAGCGGAGTGGGGGCCATATAGGGCGCGTCGGTCTCCAGAACTATGTAATCCAGGGGGATGTTTTTGACAGTTTCGGGAAGGGAGGCTTTCTTGAAGGTGATAATGCCTCCTATGCCCACGTACCAGCGCCCGTATTTCTGCAGCCTCCGCCAGGTTTCCACGCTGCCGCTGAAAGCGTGCAGGCAGCCTTTTTCAGGCAAGACGCTGCAGCTGTCCAGCACCGCGAAAAAGTCCTCCGTAGCCTCGCGCAGGTGAATATTTACGGGGAGCCCGCGCCGGGCGGCCCACTCCAGCTGCCATTTGAAGGCTTCTTTCTGCTGCTCCTTGAATTCTTTGCCGTAATGATAGTCCAGGCCTATCTCTCCCACTGCCACTATGTCCCTGTCGGAATACTCCAGCATCTTCTCCAGTTCTTCCTTCCAGTCTTCCTTGACGGAGCCGGGGTAGAGGCCCAGCATCGGACGCAGGGCGTCGGGGTAGCGCCCGCAGATGTCGAACATCGCCTCCCTTTCGGACGAGTCCACGTCGGGCTGAAGCATATATTTGACACCCGCGTCCAGGCAGCGCCTTATGACGGCGTCCTCTTCTCCTGCGAAGGATTTGTCGGAATTGTGGGTATGGGTGTCTATGTAGAACATAACTTACAAATTTAAGCATTTTTGAAGACGATTGAACACCGCTGGAGCAGGTCAGTGTAAATAATCCCTTCGGTTTCCAGCATTCCGGTGTATCGCCTGGCTTCCCTGTACTCCATTCCACTGCAGGAGCATATCTCGTCCAAGGTTATTCCACGGTTTTTCTTTATCAGGGCGGCCACCTGCTGCAGTCTCCTTACGTCCTCCTCGCTCTCGCTCGGAGAGAACACCCTTGAGATTTCCTCCTCCAGGACTGCCTTGTTGCGACGAGTTAGAAGGCCCAGTCCCAGCCCTTTCACAAAGGCGCCCAAGTCCGTGAGAGGTTCCGCTATCTTCTCCCTGATTATGCGGTTGCAGCCCTCTGAGCGGATGTCATCGGCCCTGCCCGGCAGGGCGAAGACCTCGCGGTCGTACTCGAACGCCAGGTTGGCCGTGAGAAGCCCTCCGCCCTTAACCTTGGATTCCACAAGCACCGTGGCCTTGGACAGCCCCGCTATAATTCGGTTGCGCCGCAGGAAATTCACCGTCTGGGGGCTGGTGAAAGGGGGATAGTCGGTGATAAGGGCACAGCCCGGCGTCCTGGCCATCCTGGCTGCCATGGGGGAGTGCATACGGGGATAGACGCTCTCTATCCCCGTCGCCATCACCCCTATTGTGGGCAGCCCCAGCTCCAGGGCCGCCTCGTGCGCCGCGCCGTCCACGCCCAGCGCCAGGCCGCTGACCACCGTCGGCCGCACCAGCGAATCCGCCAGCGCCTCCACTATCTTGTAAGTCCACTCCCGCCCGTAGGGCGATATGTCCCTGGTTCCCACAATGCTCACCGCGACCCCGGCGTTGAACAGCGAGGGCGATACGTTGTCCGAGCGCAGGTACAGGCCGGCGGGAGCGTCCGGGCACTCCAGCAGGGCGTCGGGGTAGATGCCGTCGCCCGGGGTGATGAAGTGGAATCCTTCCTTCCGGAGCCACTCCAGTTCGGCGGCGCTCTGCTCCAGTTCTTTCTGGTTCAGTTTGTCGGGATAGGGCGATCCGGGACCGAATATGGCCTCCATCTCTTCCCGGCTAAGTTTGAAAACTGCGGCCGCGCAGCCAAGTTTCCCGGTGAGTGCACGCGCTATGGCCGGCTTGAATCCGAATATGCGGTTGAGGGTGCAGGCCGCGGCCTTTTCTTCATAATTCTCCATAGTTCATAGGTTTCAGGCGGCCAATATATACAAAACTATCCGTGTAAAAACGCTTACACGGATAGTCTTATTAAGAAAAAGAAACTTTTTTAGATGATAAGCATAGCGTCCCCGTAAGGGCCGAACCTGTAGTCCATCTCCAGGGCTGTCTTGTACGCGTTCATCACGTGCTCGAAGCCTCCGAAAGCGGCCACGGACATAAGCATCGTGGACTCCGGCATATGGAAGTTGGACACTATTGCATCGGGGATGGAGAACTCGTAAGGAGGGAAGATGAACTTGTTGGTCCACATATCGTTGGCCTTGACCTCCTTGTCTGTGGTCACGTAGGACTCCAGGGCGCGGATGGTGGTGACACCCACGGCCAGGATCTTGTGTCCTGCCTTCTTGGTGGAGTTGATAAGGGACGCGGCCTCTTCAGATATTATCATCCTCTCGGCATCCATACGATGCTTGGAAAGGTCTTCCACGTCAACCTTGCGGAACTGTCCTATACCCATATGGACGGTTATGAAAGCCTTGTTTATGTCCTTGAGTATCATTCTGTTGAACAACTCGCGGCTGAAATGTGCGCCGGCTGCGGGCATACTTACCGCACCCTCGTTCTTAGCAAAGATTGTCTGGAAGTTCTCCTTGTCCTCGGGGGTCACCTTGTCTTTCACGAAAAGGGGGACTGGAGTCTCGCCAAGGCTGAACAAAGCCTGCTTGAAATCCTCGTACGGACCGTCATACAGAAAACGCAGGGTCCTTCCGCGGGAGGTGGTGTTGTCTATCACCTCGGCCACTATGTTGTCATCGTCTCCGAAGTACAGCTTGTTGCCTATGCGTATCTTGCGGGCGGGATCCACTATCACGTCCCAAAGCCTCTGCTCCTTGTTGAGTTCCCTGAGCATGAACACCATAATGTCAGCTCCGGTCTTCTCCTTCTTGCCGTAAAGACGGGCCGGGAACACCTTTGTGTCGTTGAAGACGAAGGTGTCTCCTTTCCCGAAATAATCTATGATGTCTTTGAAAATCCTGTGTTCTATTTCACCGGTTTTACGGTTGAGGACCATCAACTTGCACTCGTCGCGCCATCTGGTGGGTTCTGTTGCAATGCGGTCTTTGGGCAGACTGAATTGGAATTGCGATAATTTCATATCTGATGATGAAAATGGGAGTAGAATATATACGGCAAGTCCCCGCTAAAAGTTTCACAGGATGCCTGCAAAAACTTCACGTATAGACGGATAAGTGTCTTCGAGGGCTTCGACAACCTCTTTTTTGTCCTTGAAAACTGCCTGGGTGATGTTCTCTTCTGTCTGCGGTACCGTGTTTTCACTGCCGGTGCAGAGCATTCCGTACCACCAGGTATGCTTCAGCACCCATCTCCCGTCGCGCTGGTAGCAGTGGTGGGTTACGCAGATGAAATCCTGCAGCTGGAGGCCTGTGAGGCCGGTTTCTTCGCGTACTTCGCGCAGGGCGGTGTCGGTTATCACCTCACCGGGCTCCTGGTGGCCCTTGGGAAGGTCCCATCTGTCATTGCGCCTGATCATCAGGTATCTGCCCTTGCTGTCCCTGACCAGTCCTCCTGCGGCGTTGACTTCCTTGTAACCGTCTCCCAGCTCCTTTAAAGCGATGAGCCTGTCGCCCGCATAAATAGTGTTCATACGCGAAAAAATGCTACCTTTGTTTTTCAAGGTCACAAAAATAGAAAAATGTCAGCATATTACAATAGCAAGCACGGGGTGGTTTCCCGTCCTCCATACGAACTCTTCATGGCATTCACGGATATGCGCAACTTCAGGCAGATGCTGCCCGAGGACAAGCGCGATTCCGTCAACGCCACCTTCGACACCATAGAGGCCACCGTCAACGGTTTCAAGATAGGCGTCAAGGTTGTCGAGAGAGTCCCTTACTCCAAGTTGGAGCTCGAGGACGACAACGCTCCCTTCCATTTCGGCCTTACCGTCCATTTTGACGAGGCTCCTGAGGGAAGGACAGACTTCAGCATAGACCTCCGCGCAGACCTCAATCTTATGATGAAGGCTATGCTGGGCGGCAAGATCAAGGAAGCCCTCGATAAGGTCGTAGACGGCCTGGTGGCCGTTTCTGAGGGCCGCGTCCCCGCTGGAATGAACCCTTCCGATTTTCCTGGCAACTTCAATTTCTAGGACGATGGACGCCCACGCTCTAGCACTCTCCTGTATGGGGGCGCCGGCATCGGTGTCCATAAGGCTCAATCCCTTCAAGCCCGTTCCGGCGCCTGCTGACGGAGTCCGCGTGCCCTGGAACCAGTACGGCTACGTCCTGCAATCGCGTCCGCAGTTCACCCTGGACCCGCTTTTCCACGCGGGATGCTATTATGTGCAGGACTCTTCGGCTATGTTCGTGGGGCATCTGTTCCGCAGGCTTGCCAAAGGGGCCGGGCTCAAGGTCCTGGACCTTTGCGCCGCCCCCGGGGGCAAGACCACAGACCTGGCCGCCTCACTCCGCCTGGCCTGCGGCGACAACTTCCTTCTGGTGTCCAACGAGGTGATGCGCCAGAGGGCGGGAATCCTGAATGACAACGTGGCCCTCTGGGGTGACCCCAACGTGGTGGTGACCAGCGTCGACCCCGCCGCCTTCGCAAGGCTGGGCAGTTTCTTCGACGTAATAGTCGCCGACGTGCCCTGCTCCGGCGAGGGAATGTTCCGCAAGGACCCCCGAGCGGTGGAGGAGTGGAGCCCGGAGTTGGTAAACCTCTGCGCCTCCCGCCAGAGGAGGATCCTTGCCGACGCGTGGCCTTCGCTCAAGAAAGGCGGGCTGCTGATATACTCAACCTGCACCTTCGAAGAAGAGGAGAACGACTGCAACCTGGAGTGGGCTGCGTCAGAACTGGGCGGCAGCATCGTCCCTCCGGCGGACGCCCCCGAAGGTGTCAGGATCACCCGCAGCGGCTATATGCTGGTGCCCGGGGAGGTCCCGGGTGAAGGCCAGTGGGCTGGCGCCCTTTTCAAGGAGAGTGACGGGGGAGACCTTCGCGGCGGCATCTCGGACCTGAGGCCCCTGAGGCAGGGAGTGAAGAAAGGAATCCAGAAAGGCAAGGACTTTGTACCAGATGCAGACTATGCGCTGAGCCTTGATTTCTGCCGGGACGACTATCCGCTGGTGGAACTTGACCTCCAGACCGCGCTGAAGTTCCTCCACAGGGACAGTTTCGCGCTTAAGGACGCTCCGCCGGGGTACCTTGCGGTCTGCTATCAGGGCCATCCCCTGGGATTCGTGAAGAACCTTGGGAACAGATGCAACAACCTGCTTCCTGCAGGACGCAGGATCAGGATGGATGTTTGAGATAATAAGAATATAATATATGAGAAAGATCTTTCTGCTTTTGTCAATTTCGGCCGTATGCCTGCTTTCATATGCCCAGCAGTCGGCTCAGGATTTCTTACAGCGTTACAACACCCTTGTCGGGAGGGTAGGCCCTGACGGTGTTGGAGTGGAAACCCTGCTGGAAAACTGGGAGGAGGCTTATCCCGAAGACCTGGATATGCTCAAGGCAAAATGGAAATACTACTTCTACAAGGCCCAGTCCACCACCCTGGAGATGATGGATCGCGAAAAGTATCTGGGCGAGGCTCCGGCACTCTCCCTCAAGGACTCCCTTGGCAATGACGTGAACTATTTCCAGAAGACTGTCTTTGACGACGAGATGTTCGGCCAGGCCACTCAGGCGCTGGAGAAAGCCACCAAGATTGCCCCCGATGACCTGGAACTCCATTTCGGAAAGATCACAGGCCTTCTTTCCTACGAAGGGGAGAGCCCTGATATGGCCAAGGCCGCCATCAGGAGCCTGATAGACTACAACTACCTTTCGAAGCCTTCCTGGACTTACGCCGGAGATCCTGCCACCCAGGCTGACTTCGAGGATGGGATTCAGGAATACTGCTTCACTTTCTACCAGATAGGCAGTCCCGCTTCTTTCGAGGCTTTCAGGGAGGTTGCGCAGAAGATGATTGACTACAAGTGCAAGAACGTGGTGTTCCAGAATGACGTCGCAACATATTATCAGGTTTACAAGGACAATCCCAAGGAGGCGCTTAAGATCTACAACAAGGTTCTCAAGGCCGTCCCGGACGACTACACCGCCATCAAGAACAGTGTGCTCATTGCCAGGAAAACCGGCAACAAGAAGAACGAAAAGAAGTACCTGGCTATGCTGGCCAAATACGCCCCAACCGAAATAGAGCGCACCCAGGCCCAGACCCGCCTCTCCACCCTCAAATAATCACTCTGGTCGCCGGCAAGGAGGCATCTCCACGGCAAATACTTCCGCTTCGCTCCATCCCTCCCACTGCGCTTCGCTGGTGGGCCCCTCCCGTTCACGTGGCCACGGGCGGCCACGGTTTTGCCGTGGAGATACCTCCTCCGAGGCTATGACTCAAAAGTTCAGAGTCGGTTGCGGCGGGAGATCTCGGCGGAGTTGACCAGGTTGTGGCAGATGCAGTAGATGCCGCCGGCGATGGAGGTGAGCGGCGTCAGGAACACATACCCTATCCAGATCATCAGGGTGGTGTTTTTCTGGCCCAGGGCCTGGCCTGCGGTAATGCGCTCCACCTTCCCGAACTTTTCCCCAATCTTATGGCCGATGGCAAACTGGCAGAGGCAGCTTACTGCCGGAACCAGGCTTATCAGCAGGAGAGCCCACCAGGGCAGGTTGCTGTGCACTATGGAGCGTGTGGTAATAATGATTGCGAGGCATAGGCTCACAAGCCATATCTGGAACGCTTTACCGTAGTTGCGCATAAAGAATTTCTGGACCTTTGGCATTGTGTATCTTACTGTCCAGGCCGCCGCCGCAGGCAGTATCAATGTGGGGAAAACTTTTCCCAGCAGTGTCAGGAAAGAGTTCAGGAATGACTGGTCGGGGTTGGGGTGCACCATAGGGAATACAACAGGTATCAGTATGGAAACCAGCAGGTTGACCAGGATTATGTAGGACATCACCCCTGAGATGCTGCCGCCTATCTTTTCTGTCACCACGCCGGCTGCAATGGCGGTGGGACATATCCAGCAGAGCATCAGCGCTTCGAGCAGAATTCTTGGGACGTCGCCCTTCACGAAGTAGAGGGCGGCGGCGCTGGCCAGGCACGCTCCCGTCTGGATGAGAAGCAGGTACAGGTGCCAGCGGCGGAACTTGAGATCGTGGGGGGAAGTGCGGCTGAACTGCAGGAACAGCATTAGGAAAATGAGTATGGGCTGGATGGTCAGGACGGCCTTTTCCAGGGTAGGGCCTGCCGGGTGAAGGGCGGGGATCCAATGGTAGGTGAGGTATATCAATACCCCCGCTATCATAGAGACAATAAGCGGATTCCTTTTAAAAAATGTCTTCAGGCCCTCCATACATACATTTAAGGATGGCAAATATCGCAAAAATTCATAACTTCGCAGTCTGTTTAAAACAAATAAAGAATCATAATGAAAAAGTTAGTTGTTTTTATGATGCCATTGTTGATCCTGGCAGCCTGCCAGAACAGCAAGAAGATAGAAGGCTTGAACCCGGCCGATATGGACCTTTCCGTAGCTCCCGGTGACAATTTTTATCAGTATGCCAATGGAGGATGGATCAAGAACAATCCTCTCCGTCCCGAATATGCACGTTTCGGCGCTTTCGATTCTCTGTCCGAAACCAATGAGGAGAACCTGAACGCAATGTTCCAGGAGATGGCCTCCCTTCAGACCACCCCGGGAACAGTTGAGCAGAAAATAGCCGACCTGTACAAGATGGCCCTTGATTCCACAAGGCTCAACGCCGAAGGATTCGAGCCCGTCAAGAAGTACGTCGACGAGATATATGCAATCCCCAACAAGATAGAACTTGTGAAGAAAGTAGCCGAACTTCATCTGGAAGGCGAAAGCCCGTTCTTCGGAGTAGGTGTTTCGGCAGACCTTATGGATTCCAATATGAACATCGGCTATCTTGGCCAGGGCGGTCTTGGAATGCGTGACAGGGATTACTACCTGGAGCCTTCAAACGCAGCGCTCAAGGAAGGATATCGCAAGATGCTCACCAAGCTTTTCGAACTTGCAGGTTTCGTAGGAGATGCCGCCAAGAGGGCTGATTCCGTACTTGCATTTGAAGACAAACTCGCAGCCATCTCCTGGACAAGGCTTCAGAACAGGGACGTGGTTGCTCAGTACAATCCTATGAGCTCTTCAGAGATCATCTCCAAGTACAAGGGATTCGACTTCGGAACCTACTTCGCAGCATTCGGCCTGCCTGAGCAGGACAAGGTTATCGTAGAGCAGCCTTCCTTCTTTGAAGGATTCGGCCCCCTCTTCGTTCAGACAAGCCTTGACGACCTCAAGAACTACGTTGCCTCAGGTATCATTATGGGAGCCTGCGGAACCGTTTCTGACGAGTTCTACGATGCATATTTCGACTTCTTCAGCCGTCAGATGACCGGTGTTTCAGAGCAGAAGCCCCGCTGGAAGAGAGCAATGCAGGTTCCTAACAGCATCCTCGGAGAGGCTGTAGGACAGATGTATGTAGCAAAGTACTTCCCCGAGAGCTCCAAGCAGCAGGTGAAGGACCTTGTGGAGAACCTCCGCACCGCCCTTTCACAGCACATTGCAGACCTTGACTGGATGAGCGACGAGACCAAGGCTTACGCACAGCAGAAACTGCAGGCCTTCACTGTCAAGATCGGCTATCCTGACAAATGGAAAGACTATTCCGAAATCAACATCGATCCCGCAAAGAGCTATTATGAGAATATGCGCGAGGTAAGCATCTGGTACGTTCAGGACAACCTGAAGGACCTTGGCAAGCCCGTTGACAAGGAAGAGTGGCATATGACCCCTCAGACCGTAAACGCATACTACAACCCTACCTCCAACGAGATCTGCTTCCCTGCAGCCATCCTGCAGCCGCCGTTCTTCAATCCTAACGCAGACGACGCAACCAACTACGGCGCCATCGGAGTTGTAATCGGACACGAGATGACCCACGGATTCGACGACCAGGGTCGCCTGTTCGACAAGGACGGAAATATGATCAGCTGGTGGACCGATGAGGACGACGCCAAGTTCCGCGAGAAAGCAAACCAGCTCGCAGCCCAGTTCGACGAAGTTGAGGTACTGCCCGGCGTACACGCTAACGGACAGCTCACCCTCGGTGAGAACATCGCCGACCACGGCGGACTCAGCATCGCTTACACCGCACTGCAGAACGCGCTTGGCGGAGTTACTCCCAAGCCTGTAGACGGATTCACAGCAGCACAGCGCTTCTGGCTCGGCTACGCACGCGTTTGGGCCCAGAACATCACAGACGAGGAGATTGCCCGCCGTACACAGCAGGACGTACACTCCCTGGGCAACAACAGGGTGAACGTATCCGTCCGCAACTTCCAGGAATTCTTCGACGCATTCGGAATCAAGGAAGGCGATCCTATGTACCGTCCTGAGAGCGAAAGGGTTCACATCTGGTAATTGATGAATGCTTCTCGCTTCATAGCCGGGAAACTACGTTTCAAGGGAAAGATAGCTATGGTGTCCATAGCTATCTCTTTCCTTGTTATGATACTTGCGGTCTCAATCTCTGCCGGATACCGCAAGGAAATAAGGGAAGGCGTGTCTTCGTTCTCCGGAGACATTGTGCTGGGTCCCGTAGGGCAGAGTTATCTGAATTCAGACCAGCCTATAAGCGTAACTCCGTCCTATATGCAGCAGATGCTGGACGTTGACGGAGTAAAGAGCATATCTCCAGTGATATACAGGGCCGGAATTGTCAAATCCGGAAGCGAGATAAACGGCGTGGTCTTCAAGGGGGTCCGGGACGCGGGAGAATCTTTGGAAGCCTCCATCCCCTCGGGACTCGCAAAGAAAATGTCCCTTCAGGTGGGCGACCCTATGCTCACCTATTTCGTAGGGGAGAACGTCAAGGCCAGGCGCTTCAACGTGGTGTCCATCTACGACAACCCGCTTGACATTGAGGAAGCCCTCATAGTCTATGTTCCCCTTGAAGATATGCAGCGCCTGAACGACTGGGAAGAAGACCAGGCTTCCGCCCTGGAAGTAACGCTTGGAAGCGCCTACAAGTCCACTCTGACAATGGAGGACAAGGCCGCCGAACTCGGCAACATAGCCGTGCTGTATGCACAGGACGACGAACCCAATATGATGGCCACATCCATCGTAAGCCAGTATCCCCAGTTGTTCGACTGGCTTGACCTGATAGACTTCAACGTGTTCTTCATCCTGCTGCTGATGGCCATAGTTGCGGGCTTCAATATGATCTCAGGCCTGCTGATCATGCTGTTCAGGAACATCTCCACCATAGGAACGCTCAAGGCCCTGGGAATGACCGACAAGGGAATAGGTCGCGTGTTCCTGAGGGTGGCATCCAACCTTGTCCTGAAAGGAATGCTCATAGGAAACGCCCTGGCGCTGCTGTTCTGCTTTATCCAGGGCAGGACGCATTTTATGAAGCTCAATCCTGAGAATTATTTCGTGAGCTTTGTGCCTGTTGCGGTGAATATCCCTATGATCCTGCTCGCAGACTTGGCAGCATACATCATAATAATGCTGCTTCTCCTGCTTCCCAGCCTGTTTATTTCCAAGGTTGATCCTGCGCAGACAATGCGCACCCAGTAAGCGTCAGGGGCAGATTTCGCAGAAAGCCCGATACAGGTCCATCACGTTTTGAATATACTCCTCGGGCCATTTGTCCCCTTCTGTCTCCGTATCCCCGTCTGCTTCCATATAGTCAATCACATTTCCTTCTCCTACATTGTAGGCGGCCAGCGTATGCCGGAGGATTTCGTCCGGATTGTCCAGCCTTCTCGAGAATATCCCTATCAGGCGTTTGAGATATCGTGTGCCTGCCGCAATGTTTTGCTCCGGATCCAGGATGTCTCCTTCTATATGAGCTTCCGCCGTGCTTTGCATCAGTTGCATCAGGCCGCGGGCGCCCCGGGGAGAGCGTACCTCCAGGTGGAACCTGGATTCCTGGAAAACGACTGCGGCAAGCAGCCTCCAGTCCCAGTCCAGGGTGGCGGCGTACTTGCGGAAGAGGCTGTCGTAGGGGCTCAGGGAACTGCGCTGGACGCCGTTCTCCGCCAGCCTGAGGGGGTTTCCTACAACCCGGATGAAAGAGCGGTGTACGCGGGAGTATTCGTCAGAGTTGAGATAGTTGTCAAGCCATTTGTCAAAAGCCTGGAGCAGATTGAAGTTGTCCGGATTTACGGCCCAGGTGGTCAGGTTGTCGACAGGTATGGTGTATAGGACGGATTCCTTGCCGGAATGCTGATGAAGGGGGAGGACAACGGCGTCGGCGCTGCCGTCCGCAAGCGAATCCAACCAGGATTCGCCGCGCTCTGCCACAACTATCTCGGCGGTGATTCCGTTCTCCCTGGCGAATTTCTGCAGCAGGTAGTAGTTGTATCCGTTTATGAGGCCGTGAGTGGAGTCTTCGTAGGCACCAAGGTCAAGCGCGCAGCGGATGGTATCTACAAGCGCTGCAGGGGGATTGGTGACGGATTTATGGCGTGGACTGAGCAAAGAAGGCAGCAAGATGGCGGCTATCGCCAGGCCCAGGAATACGGCTGCCTTGTTCTTCATCTCAATGGTTGTGATTGCTTTGGCTGGTCTGTCCGGACCTGGCCGGGTTGGGATGGAACGGCCAGAACAGTCCCAGTTTGATGATTCTGGGCGTACGGATGTGGCCGTCTGCGCTGAAGTAGTCGGCATATCCCAGAGGCCAACCCATTCCGGCGTTCTCCCATTTCACGAATACACAGGCGTTCTGCCACTTCATATTGGCGAAGAGGTCTATGTATGGAGCGTTTCCGTATTCAGTGCTTGTCTGGTTATAGAATATGCCCACGTTGGGATTCCACCTCGGAAGGTTGTACTTGGTGTAGTAGAAAATGTTGGCGCCCAGCTGCATTGTCATCGCGCCGTTTATGCCGAACTGCACATAGTAGCGGGCGTTGGCCGAAACCATCGGAAGCGGAACGACTTCCTGGTTGGAAGATACTTGGAACAGCACCCTGTGGTCAAGGTGGAGGAACTTGAAGAGTTCTATGCCCTTGTCCAAGGTAACGCTCAGAACGCTCATAGGGTCATAGTTCTGTGTAGGCATTGAGCTGGCGTCGTAGTAGATGTTGTTTACCAGGAGGGCGTAGTTCACAGAGGCCTGCAGGTCCCATCTTGGGATGGAAAGGCTTCCTTGGAACTTTGAAGTGGAAATCTTGTCGAAACTGTTCTCCCACTTGAAATGGTTCACCAGCATATGCTGAACATAGAATCCGGGTTCGTCCAAAGAGGTTGAGAAGCCCAGGTTCAGGATGACGGGGCTGGTACGGGCCCTGCGGAAAGGATAGAACTGGAACAGGGCGTTGGCGCTGATGTCGAAGTCGCCAGCCTCATTTCCCAGCAGGCTGTAGTGTCCGAGGGCGTTCCACTGGAAGTAATTCCTGAACTGTCCCTGAGCGCCGGCATAGATGTAAGTGTCTGTCCAGGCGTTGGATTTGGGCTGGTACAGGTATGAAGGGTCTTCCAGTGCATAGTGCTTGATATCCAGGCCTGCACCTACGTCCAGTTTGGAAACTATGGCCTCCTTGGCCCAGGGTTGCAGGCGTATGAACACCTTGTTGTCAAACTTGGTGACGCCCAGGGAATCCGAGGCTGAGAGAGGATTGAGATATGCTGTGTTGGAATAGTATTCTTTGGCCTGCGAGGAGTTCATTTTATCATTGTACAGGCGATAAATGCGGGTAAACTCGCTGCTATGGCCTATGAACGCAGTAGTCACGTCTTTCTCCTCAACCAGGGTGGTATCTGCGGCCAGTAGGATGGAATCCACTGCTACACTGATGGAGTCTACGGCCACTTGGGCGGAATCAGCCACTGCCTCCGGGGCCTTTTCTTTCTTCTTGAAAAGGTCTGTGATGAATGACAGCGGAATGCGGTACTGCTGGTCCAGGAACAAAGTCTTCTTTACCGTCTGGCTGCTGGCGTCAGTCAGGTAGACTTGTACTTCACGGGCGTCCACCGTGGTGTCCCTGATCCAGAAATTGTCCACTATTGCACCGTTCTCTTTCTGGGAGACATTGTTCGAAATGTAGCCTGCGTGGAGCAGGTACTTCTCTCCCAGGTAACTTGTATGGGCGTAGAGTGTCTTGTTTGCAACCCTTTCGTTGGACAGCATTCCCTCGCTTCCGTATCTGTCGTAGCCCACCGTAAAGTTTAACTCCGGAGTTATGTTCTGGGTGGTCATTACGTGTATGTTGTGAGAGGCGGTCTGCTCACTCTCGAACAGGGTTCCGTAGTATGCAAGCTCTGTGTAGGCTGTCTTTGTATTGTACATCGGCAGGGAAGACGGAGAGAAGGTCCAGGACTCCAGAGGGTCATAGAACATCTCACCTTCTTCTGAACTGCGGTTGAAGAAGTTGTTGTACAGTACGGGAGAGCCTGCAGTACCCAGCCAGGTAGCATTTACATCCTTGCGGAGGAAGGGGTAGTCGTTGAAGTGGTAGTTGAAGTCTTCCAGTTTATCCTCATCCAGCATATGGAGGTCGTGGAAGTCGAGGTCGTGCGTCCAGCTGATTATGCGCTTGTACTGCATCGAGTCAGGGACGAAGTATGAGGACAGGATGCGAGGCGTGGCTCTGAGCGTACTGTCCTTGAATGCCTTGCGAGCCTCCTTGGCATTTGCTATGCTGTCCTTGCGCGCCTGGAGGATAGGGATCCTTGCCTGGCGGTCGTACTGCTTGCGCTCCTTGGGGCTCAGATTGGCATACCAGTGGTCGAATAAGTTCTGCTCTATGTAAGTGGAATCCTCGAGCATCCACTCGTCGGCAAGGGCCAGCATGGAGGAGTCGGCGTAGGCGAAAAGGGAGTCCATCTCTGCCAGTTCGGAAGGGACTTCCTGGGTTGCTTCTTCCTGGACCGTCTCTTCAGGCCCTTCAATGAAGCGTTCCACTCCGAATTCGTCTCCTTCTACGGACAGAAGACTGTCCGCTATGTCCAGCTTGATTCCGGACTCTTCAGCCGTCCAGAAGCGCTTATAGCCGTCCGGAGAGTAAATAACCGTGTCCGGAGCGGCGGACGGGGCGGCGACGGGAATGGTCCTGACGGCCTCGGCGCCCCCCGCAAGCCCTGAGGCTACGGCGGCGGTGAAGGCCAAAGGAAACCATATTTCTGTCAACAGCCCTTTCATCTATTGTCTTCAAATAAAGCCCTTGCTTTTTCAAGTGTGTCGGGCTTGCCTACATCCACTATCTGCAGCCCTTCCGGAGCGTATCCATAAATGGGGAACTCGTCTGCGACCTGAAGGTAGAAATCCATTATGGAAAAGCGCTCGGGCATTTGCTGGAGCAAAGGTAGGATTTTATCCGAAATATAATGTATTCCGGCAAACGCATATTTGCTGCAGTCCTCTACGCGGAGGTCCTTGTACGGGCTCCGCACTTCTCCCGTGGCGATGTTTGTCCAACCCACCAGCCTCATATCGCTGTTGAACAGCAGGTAGCGCTGCGTCTGCCTGCTGCTTACCAGCAGGGTGGCCAGCGCGTCCGGGCGTGCGGCGGCCGCAAGCGCAGTCAGGTCGGCATTGGAAATGATGTCCACGTTGTGCGCGAAGAAGCTTCCGGAATCCTGCAATAACTCTGCCGCTTTGCGTATTCCTCCGCCGGTCTCAAGAGGCATATCCTCCTCCACGCTCAGCTCTATCCTGGCTCCGAACCAGTTTTCCAGTTCCAGGTAGTCGGATATCAGGTCTGCGAAATGGTGGACGTTTATCACGAATTCGTCAACTCCGGCATTCTGCAACTTGCGTATTACGTGCCAAAGCAACGGCTTGCCTCCAACGGGCACAAGTGCCTTTGGAAGATGGTCCGTCAACGGTTTGAGCCTGGTTCCCAGGCCTGCTGCAAAAATAATCGCCTTCATTGTCTATCTCATTTCCCTGTGAACGGTGTGCACCACAGTCTGCGGGAATTTCTCTTTCAGGTGTTTCTCAAGGGCGCAGGCGCAGTAAACCGAGCGGTGCTGGCCTCCGGTGCACCCGAAGCAGAACTGCAGATGCGTGAAGCCTCTTTCCAGGAACCTCTGCACGTGGGCGTCGGCCAGTTTGTACACGCTGTCAAGGAATACCAGCACTTCGCCGTCCTGCTCCAGGAATTCTATCACGTCTGCGTCCTTTCCGGTGCTATGCGCGAAACGCGCATACTTGCCGGGGTTGTGCACGGCGCGGCAGTCGAATATGTATCCGCCTCCGTTGCCTGACTTGTCCTGCGGCAGGCCTTTCTTGTATGAGAAACTTATTATGTCAATGTGCAGGAGGTCGTCGTGAAGGGGCTTCTCCTGTGGTTTGCAGAGTTCCTTGATCACCCAGTCCAGGTACGGATACTGGGGGAAGTCTCCCAGGCCGCGGAGGTTATCCAGCGCGGCGGGGATGCTCTGCACGAAGTATTCTTTCCTCTCAATGAGCCCTCTGAATCCGTAGGCGCCAAGCACCTGCAGGCAGCGGAACAGCACGAACAGACGCAGCTTGGAGCGGAAATCCTCCTCGTCCACGCTGGCATAGCGGGAGAGGTTCTGCAGATACACTCCCAGCAGTTCTTCCCTGACGGACTGGCTGAAGCGGGAACTTGCCTGCCAGAGGAAGGAGGCCACGTCGTAGTAAATGGGGCCCTTTCGTCCGCCCTGGAAGTCTATGAAATACGGCTTTCCGTCGCGAAGCATCACGTTCCTTGCCTGGAAGTCGCGGAACATGAAAGTGCCGGCGCCGCCGCAGGCCAGCAGGTCAGCCTTGAACCTGTCGAAATCGTCCTGCAGACGTATCTCGTTGAATTCTACGCTGCTTTCCTTGAGGAAGCAGTATTTGAAGTAGTTGAGGTCGAAATCTATGTTCCTGCCGTCGAACTGGCTCTGGGGGTAGCAAACGCCGAAGTCGAGGGCCTGCGCGCCGCGGAACTGGATGTCCGGCAGCAGCGCCACGGCGCTTGCCAGCAGCCGGCGCTCCTCCGGAGAGTATTCGCCCTTGCGGCGCCCTTCAGCCACGGCGTTGTACAGGATGTCATCGCCGAGGTCTTCCTGAAGGTAGGCCAGGCCGTCCTCGGAGCAGGCGTACACCTCCGGAACGGGGAGGCCCTGCTTCTTGAAATGGGCGCTGATGGCTGTGAAAGCTGCGTTCTCGTCCTTGTCCGTGCCTATTACGCCTATGTACGAGGGGCCTTGCTCCGCACTGAGGCGGAAGTAGCGCCTGCGGCTTCCGCCCGCTGAGAGCGGAACGCGCCGGGCGCAGGCCTGCGAGGTGTAACTCAGGAACAGAGACTCCAGGACGTCCATCTTATGCTTCTATTACTTCGGCCGGGTCTATGATGTCGCAGCCGCCCTTGGGTTGTTTGTTGGGCAGTGCAAGGAACTTCCTGATAATCAAGAATGTGAGCATGGCGCATGCGACAAAGGCCAGCCAGTACCACCTGGCTCCCATTATGTCAATCCAGTATTCGCTGTCTTCAAATGCGTCAATCTGGCTCAGGATCAATGCCAGGGTGTTGTTCACGAAATGCATCAGCATCGTGAGCTTAAGGGATCCGGTCTTATAATAGACGATACCCATCACGCATCCGATTGTGAATGCAGGAAGGGCCTGCCAGATATTGCCGTGGATGGCGGCGAAAACAGCTGCGGATATTACTATGGCCCAGGCAGGCTTTATTCCGTTGGTTCCGTCGGCCTTCTTGTAATTGAGGAGGCCGCGCAGGATCATACCCCTGCAAAGCCACTCCTCGAAGAACGGGGCGAACAGGGATACGCAGATGAAGTCTATCCAGATATTTCCGCCGGTCATGCTGTTGAGGGCGTTTTCCAGCCACTCGGGCATCTCAGGCATCACGTAACCCAGGATGTCTATCATGAAGCCGGCTGTAAACACCAGCGCGGCGGCCATCAGATATGCCTTCCAGGCACCCAGGTTGCCGAAATTGCTGCTGTCCAGCTTGTATCCAAGGTCGAAGAAGGAATTGCGCTTGCTCTGCAGGGATGCGTAGATCATCGGAGGGATGAACATTATCGGATACGAGATGAGCATCGCGCTCTCCATTGCCGCCTCTGCCGATGAATACATAAGTGTCATAGCCGCGGCCAGGACGCTTCCGACAAGTGCGCCTGCCAAAAACAGGAGAAGCAGTATTATGCAGCCTTTTATCCCCGGAGTATAGAAGGGGAAATTGCCGAAAATGTTGAAATTTTTCTGTCTCTTACTCATATAGCGGGGATGGATAAATACCTTTTTCTACAAGTTCCTTGAATTTTGCCACTACTCCCGGGCGGTCTTGCTGGTAAGTGACTCCGAACCAGCGGGACGGAGTGCAGAGGACGGTACATTTGTCTCCTCCGTCCTTTATCATACGGTCGACAGCATACGGGATGTAGTATTCGCTCTTGAGCTCTTGGCTGTGGGCTGCGAGGAAGTCGTCGAAAATGATAGCGCTCTTCTCGAAATAATCAGGGGTGAAGCCCCACATGTTCATAGAGCAGAGGTCTGAACTGTTGAGCAGGACGCGTTCCTGGGTGGCGGAATTGTCGCCGCGGACCTCTCCGTCCGCCTCGCGCATTATCATATGGTGCTCGACGACGTCTATCAGGTTGTTGTCCTTGTCATAGGAACAGATTCCGCGGGAGACGCCGCCCGACTCCGAGAGGGTGTTCTCCAGTTTGAATCCTACGATGCAGTACTCTCCTGTGCTGTCTTCGCGCTGGCGGAGCCAGTCGGCCAGTATCTGGAAGGAGTCGCGTCCGTAGTAGTCGTCTCCGTTGATCACGGCGAAAGGCTCGTTCACTGCCTCTGCGGCCATCAGCACTGCGTGGGCCGTACCCCAGGGCTTCACGCGCTCTGGGTTGACGGGGTATCCGGAGGGAATCTTGTCCAGTTCCTGGGTCACGAAACGGAACTCCAGGGGGCTGCCGTCAACGCAGCGGGCGGAACTGTATTTTTGTTTGACCGTCTCTTGGAACTGCTCTTTGAAGGACTCCCTGACTATGTACACTACCTTTCCGAATCCGGCGTGGACTGCGTCGTAAATGGAATAATCTATAATGGTTTCATTGTTGGGTCCAAGCCCGTCCATCTGCTTGAGCCCGCCGTAGCGGCTGCCCATTCCGGCCGCCAGAACAACTAATGTCGGCTTCATCTTTTTTTATCGTTATAATTTACAAATTTAGTTAAATTTGCAAATATGAAAAAGAGCCCCGTGGTCAAATACATCATAGTGTCATCGGCAGTATTCCTGGTGGTCATCACCTTCCTGATGAGGGATAACCTCATAAGGTGGATAGGGGCCGAGATGACCCTCCTGCGCCAGCGCAGGCAGATTGAGTATTACCAGAAAAGCAACGCCCAACTGGAAGAGCAACTCCAGAATCTCTCCACTGACAGGGACACCCTGGAGAAGTTCGCCAGGGAGAATTTCCATTTTGCCGCCCCTGACGAGGACGTCTACATCATAGAAGGGGAGTAGAACTTGTTCAACGTTACCCTGGCTGCGCCCACGTTGTGCACGCGAAGGATGTCAGCCCCTTGTCCAAGCGCCATCAAGTGCGCTTTTTCTGTAACGAAAGCGCTTGCGCAGGTCATTCGTTTCATAGAAACACCTACCAGCACGGGGCGCCCGAGCGCCTTTAACTCACCCAGGTTCTCCAGCAGTTCCCAGTTTTGCGCTATGTCTTTGCCGAACCCGAAACCGGGGTCCAGGATCCAGTCGCTTATACCCAGGTCCTCCGCTTTCAGGCGCCACTGCCTGAAGAAGTCCGCGACTTCTTCGCGGCAGACGAAGCCCCCGCGGTGCATTGCTATGTAGGTGAGGCCCTCGCGTGCCGCAAGAGGCAGCATCTGGGGGTCGTCGGCCCCGGCCGATATGTCGTTGACTATCACCTTCCTCCCAAGCAGCTGCATGCTGCGCTCAATCACCTGCGCGCTGGTGGTGTCAATTGAGACGGTGATGTCCTGAGGGACGGTTTTAAGCACCGGCTCCAGCCTTTTGAACTGCTCCGCTGCCGGTACGGGCTTGTAGCCGGGGCGTGTGGATTCGGCCCCGATGTCTACTATGTCGGCGCCGGAATTGAATATTGCGGTGTTGTAACGGGACGATGCGTGGAACGAATCCGGAGTCGCATTGAAAATGCCCATTATCAATGTTTTCATATTACAAAAATATCTATTTTTCGGTTATCTTTGTAAATATGTTATTCGTTTTGGAAGGATTGGACGGAGCAGGAAAGTCCACCCAGGTAAAAAAGCTGGCAGAGTATCTCCGGAGCCGTCTCGGCAGCCTGGAATATATCCATTTTCCCCGTTACGACGCTCCCGTTTACGGTCAGCTCATCAGCAATTTCCTCAAAGGAGAGTACGGATCCAACGACAGCGTTCATCCGCAGCTGGTGGCTCTGCTTTTCGCTGAAGACCGCCACGGCGCCAAGGATGCCATCAAGGCCTTCCTGGACAAGGGAGAGGCCGTGCTCCTGGACCGCTACGTATATTCCAACGTGGCGTACCAGTGCGCCAAGATGAAGGACGAAGACAAGGCTGAGAGCCTTAGGGAATGGATACTCAGTACAGAGTACGGGCAGTTCGACCTCCCGCGTCCGGACCTGAACATCTTCCTTGACGTTCCCATCTCATTCGTGGAATCCAGCCTTGCCGCCAACCGCGAGGGTGACGACCGCAGTTACCTGCAGGGCAAGCAGGACATTCACGAGTCTGACATAGAATTCCAGAAGCGGGTCAGGAGCATCTACCTGCGCCAGGCGTCCCTGGACAAGGACTTCCTGGTAATAGACTGCTCTGACAAGCAGGGAAGGATGCTTCCTCCGGACCAGATATTCACCAAGATAAAAATGGCTGTGGACAGCCGCCTGAACATTGTATGAGCAAGTTTTATAACGGTTTCCGCCGCTTCTTCGCGGTAATCATAGGTCTCGTGTTCCTTCTCTCCGGCGTGCTCAAACTGTTGGATCCCACCGGTACTATGCTCATAGTGCAGGAGTACCTCAAGTTCTTCCATCTTAACTTCCTGATGGGGCTTGCAAAGCCTATGGCAATTGCCCTGTCCCTGCTGGAATCACTTGTGGGCGCCGCCCTCATAGCCGGAATCTGGCGCAAACTGGTGGCCATAGTCACGATGATTATGGTGCTGTTCTTCACCATAGTCACAGTCATACTCCTCATATGGAATCCGGATATGGACTGCGGATGTTTCGGAGAGGCAATCCACCTTACGCATTTCCAGACGTTTGCTAAGAACGTGCTTCTGTGCCTGTTCTGCGTGCTGGCTTTCATTCCCTTGAAGAAATCAGGTGAACCCCGCCCCGGGAAATATGTAGGATTCGGACTGGCCGCGGCAATGATAATCCTGCTTGCCGTATACTCCCTTTCCCACCTGCCGCTGGTAGACTTCACCCCGTATTCTCCCCAATCCGAGATATTCAGCGAAGACGGCAACTACGATCCTGACGCCCCCATACTTTCATTCAGGGACGAATATGGCGACTACTGCGACCAGTACGCCACCTTCGGCAACGTGCTGGCAGTGTCGGCTTACGAGCCCGAGAAACTGGACCAGGATAACTGGCAGGAGATATCCGCCCTGGTTTCGGACGCCTATATGAACGGAGCCAATCCACTGATACTCCTCTGTGCCGACACTATGGAAGGCGTTCCCCTGGAACTCAGGCAGAACGCATACTTCACGGACTACCGCACTGCGATAGCCCTGAACCGCTCCAACGGCGGCTTGACTTATCTTGATGACGGAGTGGTAGTGGCCAAATGGCGCAAGGGAGATTTCCCTGAAGGAGACGATATGAGCAAGATTCTGGAACAGGATTCCATAGAGTATTCGGTTTCCCGCCTGTCCAGGAACCGTCTGGTGTTGCAGATATCCGGAATAGTGTGCCTTGCAGTCCTATTGCTGCTCTAATTACCGGCAGGGATTTCAAATACCGTATTAAGAATTTCCAACAGGCCGTCCGGAGTGTCTATCTCCGGAATAATCCATTTTGACCCATAGACAAGGCGCGGAATGCCGTTCTTGCCTTCCTGCGTCGTGCGCCCGAAAAGGTCGAAACTCTTTGAGAACAGGGAACTGATCTGGGCGTTGTGGGCGGCGTCCAGGAGGGCCTGCTCTCCTCCCAGGATGTCCGAGGCCTTGGCCGTGGCTTCTTCTACCGTACGGGGGTACCATCCCTTTGAAGGATCGTCGGCGGTGAAAAGCCATTCGTCAAATTCGTCGAACTTGTCCGGCTTCGTGAGCCATACGGCAAGGGCCAGCCTTGCCAGCTCGCACGAGCCGGCGAACTGGTCTTTACCTTTAACTGCAACATAAGGGTTGCATGCGTAACTGAGAGGGCAGGGGGTAAGTACGAAGGCTATGTCGGGGTGTTTCTCCACCAACTTCTTAGCCGCAATGTGGATGTTCCTGCAGTGCGAGCACTGGTAGTCGAACATCAGGGAAATCTGCCACGGGGCGTCTTTCCTGCCCATCACAGGCGCTTCTTCTGCGTTGAGAACGGGTAGGGAGTATCCCGCCGCGCCCTCGTCATAGGCAGTCCTGGGCGTGGTGAGAAGCTGAATTCCGGCCAGACAGCCAGCAAGCAGCAATCCCGCGACAAAAAGCAGGGGATTGAGTTTGTGCGGACAGTTCTTGTGGGCTTGTACGCTCAGCAGCGCCGCCACCACAATACCTATGGAGTGCGCTGTCATACAGTATTTGCAGAAAGAGCCGATGACCCATTTCTGCAGGATGAAGAACCAGATGGCGCTGCCCACAATGGCGCCGCCGAATACCAGGAGCATCTTCCAGATAATGGGGGAGAGCTCCCTGTCCTTCACGAAAAACAAGCATAGGAGAATGGCAAGATAGACCCCGGTTGCCAGCGCCGCCACGGGAATGATTCCCAGGACGGAGGACCACCTGCCGGACAGGACTCTGTCGCAGGACGACCCGGCTCCGCAACCTATCATTGCGGTACCTCTGATGGAGTGCAGGGCCATCACTATGCATAGAACAAGGGCCACGACGCTGAGCAGCGCCGTGACCCGTCTAAGCATTACAGCACGGTCTTTCTGTGCCATACTGTCAATTAATAAACGTTAGGAGCTCCAGGTGTGGGAGCGTTGTCAGTCATAGGTATGCCCTGGGCGTGAGATGACTTCAGAGGAGCGGTGAGGGTGATACCCGTACCAGCTACCTGGGTGCCAACGCCGTAGGATGCCCTGAGAGCGCCGTCAAGATTGATGGTGCTAGGAACCAGAGTGTTGCCGGCTGCTCCGTACGGACGTCTGCCCTGAACGACGCTGGCAATCTTGAATTCCTCGTTGCCTATCTTGACTGTCTGGCCGGCCCTGAAGTCCTGGACACCCTGAACCTGCAGGGACTTGTCTCCTGCGACGGCACGGTACATCAGGGTTGTAGCTCCAGTAGAGCCTACTTCCTTGATGGTGACAGTCTCGTTGCCTATGGTAAGCTTGCTGCCCGGCTTGAGGCCGTTGGTCCTGGCTATCTTGATGTTGGTTGCGCCTGCGGCTGCATTTGCGGAGAGGCTGCTGTGTGACTGTGACTTGAAGTCGTTGATGTTGTCGTCAGCGTCAGATCCGTCAGGGAAGCGTCCCACGCTCAGGTTAGGAGTGATGAGAGTCTGTCCCGGCTGCAGGAACCTCATATTGGGGGTGTAGATGCCAACTACGCTTCCGCCCAGGCCGTGGCCTGAATCCTCGTGGTATCCTTCTGATACCCAAGGCTCTACCATAAGGCCGTAGTTGAGGGCGTCAACTACGTTGCCCTTAGCGGTACGAAGGGTGATTGTTCCGGCGTTAGCGAATGAAGGTCCTCCGTAGTACATGTCAGGAGTACCCTGGAATCCGGCTTCCTTAGCGCCTGCCTTCTGGACAGGAGCGTCGATTGGCCAGTCAGATCCGAGGGCTTCCTTGAGCTCTATCTCAAAGCAGAGAGCGAGGACGGGCTCGTTGGAAGAGTGGTCGAATTTGGTTGCGGGCTCGAATGTGACGCCGGTACCGTTGTTGCCGAAAGGAATGTTGGCGGAGTGGGCGTACTTGATGGGCTCTTCAAGGTCGAGACCTGTACCGGCCTGCTCCAGAGGCATGGGGCCTCTTCCGGGGCTTACGCTTGAAGGTGTACCTACGGCCTTGACGGTAACCCACTCTATTCCGTGACCCTCGCTGGCGATGTCCAGACGGATCTTGTCACCTACGGAAATGTTCTCAGTTGAGGAAACCTTTATGTTGGTGTCACCGGGTTTTGCGTCGTATGCAAGCCAGGCCTGTGTTCCGGGTTTGCCTACCTCGGTGATGGTGACAACTTCATATTTCTCCATTACACGCTCAACTGCAGGATACTCTGCACCGTAGCCGATGGCCAGTTTCTGGCCGACCTTCATATTCTCTATGCTGGTAACGGGGATGTTCTTGGCGCCAGCTTTGATGGTGATGACAGGTCCCTCAGGAAGCGGCTGCCACAGTGTGGTAGGGGTTCCAGGGGCAAGCCTCCTGTTGAATCCTCCCATTGCAGCTGCAGCGGGATCGGGTGCAGGGGCGTTGACCTTTGCTATCACTGCCTTCTCGCCGCCAATCTGGATGGTGTCACCTGCCTTGAGGCCGTCTACGCTGCGGGTGTAGATGACCTTGTCACCGCGGGATGCGGGAACAGCGAGTCCGGTGGTGGCCAGTCCAAGTACGTAGAAGCCCTTGGGAGCCAGGGTGGTTCCTGAAGGAATTACAGCGTTGGAGAAACTGGGGATATTGATCTTGTGGTGGTTTACGGTCCATCCGGAGATGTCCACGGGGCTGTCGCTGGTGTTGTAGAGCTCTATGAACGAGTCGGTGGGATTTGCACCTGCGGTGCGGAACTCGTTTATCTTGACAGGAGCAGTGTTGCGGACTTTCTCCACTGACTTCTCGGTCTTCTTGCCCCATTTTGCAATGGCTGCAAGGTCTCCGTTGAACTCATTCTCACCTGATGTTACGTCGAATGAGACGATGACGGTCTGTCCGGGAGCCACGGGGTATTCAACCTTCTTGGCTTCTTCTGCCTTCCAGCCTGCGGGAACCTTGAGGCTGAAGCTCAGGTCCTTGATCTCCTTGCCGGTGGTATTGACAAACTTGACCGCAACCTTCTGGGTCTGGCCGGGGAAGAAGGTCTGGAGGCGGTTGGGCCTGTTGATGTCCTTCTCGGCAGCCACTGTAAGGCGCTCCACGTCGTACTGTGCAGCCACTACGTTATCCATGACTGCCTGGTTGGTCTCTTCGGTAGGGAATGTTCCGGGAACGGTGATGGCTCCCTCGTAGAATGTACCCTGTGAACCTACAGAGTTGTCGCCTCCGTTTCCGAGGAGGATGGCGCCCTGCTTGCGCATGGGGTCGTAACTGCTGCGGTCGTTCTGGATACGTCCTCCGTCATAGAATACGGTGAGCTCGCCCTTCTGGGCGTCGCCTCCCATTGACCTCCAGTGATGAGGCTCGCCGTCCGCGGTAGCGAAGACGAATCTGAAATCTACAGGGTAGAGGGTGGGGCAGAACTTGTCGTTGGGATCCGGGTTTACGCAACCGACAAGGTTGTTCTCCTGGTCAGTCATAATCCAGGGGCCCGGCTCGTGTCCGTGGTACCAGGCGGTCTGGTTTCCGAAGTAGGTGGTTTCCATAGTACCGTCTCCGTCGTCGCGGGAGTCGGTCTCGGCGTTACCGTAGTCGAAGCAGCAACCGTCGTTGTAGTGATGTCCGTTGATTACCCAGTACTGGCCTTCAGCCTGGTCGTCAACGGCGATGCCCTTGGTGTCGTTCCAGCGGAGTCCCATACCGGGGGCTATGAACGCGCCGTAGACCTTGTGGCCGTAAACGGTGACGGGAGCCCAGTCGGCGACGGGGATGTTGTTGAATCCACCCATTGCGTGGCCTCCGAATCCTCCGCGGGGAGCCTGCTTGAGGTCGTTTCCGTTAGGACCCTGGTCGTAGATGATGGTAATCCAGCAGTAAGTGTCTTCGCAGAATTTGTCCTGGGCCTCGGAGTCGGCGTATCCGTAGGGATTTACGACTTTGATGTCAAGGGTCTTTCCGTCAGACTGACGCATTACCTGGTAAAGAGGACCGTTGTACGCCTTGAAGAGCGCACGGGTGGTGCTGTGGGCGGAGGCGCAGGGCGTTCCGCCGGCTGCGTACACGTCACAAGGGCCTTCAGGCCTTGAGCCGTTGTTGCAAGCAGCAATCGCCATTACGACTGCGGGGATTGCCACCGCGGCCGTAATCAGGGAGATGAACAGCTTTTTCTTCATAAATACGTGGTATTAGGTTATTTGATTATGATGTCGTAAGGAATCCTGGCGAACAGGTATGTATCAGGATGCTTCTGCCAGTTCTCCACCCATCTGAGGGCTGTGGCGGCGGGACCTTCGAGCGGAGTACCCTTGAAGATGTTTGCCTTGGCGGTGTTGCCTTTGCCCAGGCTCTCCATAAGCATTTCCATCTGGGTCATAGGCTTGGGGTATGACATTATGCGCCAGTTGGAAAGGTCGGTTCCAGGCTCTATGAGGTTCACGGTGTATTTGAGAGCATCCTCCAAGGTGCCGAGCTCGTCCACGAGGCCTATTTCAAGGGCGTCCTGTCCTGTCCATACGCGTCCCTGGGCTATGGAGTCCACGAACTCGGGATCCAGGTCGCGGCCCTTGGCCACGTTGTTCACGAAGCCCTCGTAGATGCGCTCGATGGTGGCCTGCATAAATTCGGTTTCTTCCTCGTCCAGAGGAGATACCATACTCATCATATCGGCGTGCTTGTTGGATTTGACGCTTACTATATTCAAGTGTGCGATGTCCTTTATGGTGCCGCTCAGGTCGGGGATCATACTGAATACGCCGATGGATCCCGTGAGGGTGGCGGGGTTGGCGAAGATCTTCTCGCAACTGTTGGAAATCCAGTATCCGCCGGATGCGGCGTAGTTGCCGTAGGAGGCGACAACGGGCTTATCCTTGGCCAGGAGGTCGATCTCGGTCTTGATCTGGTCAGAGGCGTATACGCTTCCGCCGGGGGAGTTGACCCTGAATACCACGGCCTTTATGGTGGAGTCCTTGCGCACGTCGGCAATCACTTTGGAGAAGTAAGTGCCGGCAATCTGCTGCTTCTGGGTTCCGTCCACGATCTCGCCGTCGGCGTAGATGATGGCAATCTTCTTCTTTGACTTGAGGTTGTCCTTGACCTTGGCGTCTACGTATTTGTCAAAGTGGATGAATTTTATGTCGTCATATTCCTTTGCGACAGCCAGGTCAGTAAGTTTCTGCTTGAATTCCTCGGTAGTTACCAGTCCGTCCACCAGGCCGGCGTTGAGGAGGTCTTCGGGGAAGCCGAGCTGGAGATTGTCCACCAGTTCGTTGAATTTATCCAGGCTCAGGCCGCGGCTGTCGGCGATGGCGCTTGCGTAGCTCTTCCAGATTCCGTCCACCATAACCTGGTTCTGCTCCAGGTTCTCGGGGCTGGGGGCGTTCTTTATGTAGCCTTCACCGGCTGATTTGTATTTGCCGTGGCGGATGAGCTGAACGTTCACTCCAAGCTTGTCCAGGAGATCCTTGTAGAATACCAGCTGGGTGCTGAGACCGTTGACGAAGGCGGTTGTGCCCTCGTAGGAACTCAGGTAAACCTTGTCTGCGGCGGTCGCAAGATACAGGGCTCCGTTGCTGGGGGCCGTGAGTTTTGCCACTATGGCCTTGCCGCTCTTGCGGCAGTTGTCCAGGGCGGTGCGGAATTCCTGCATCGTAGCGGTTCCACCCGAGGCGCCCTCAGGGAAGAGGTAGATATATTTGACGGCGGGGTCCTTTGCTGCAATGTTCAATGCCTGCACGGCATCCCAGATTCCAATGACCGGACCCGAGTTGCCCTGGATGATGTCCAGGGGGGCAGCGTCGGTTTTCTGCTCTCCCAGCGAGAATTCGCCCATATCTATGTAAAGGACGCCTTCCTTGGGAAGAGAGGTTGATTTGCTGGAACCTGCCAGGGCCGCGCCCATAAAGGCCAGACCCAGAACGAACATAAAGACATTAAGGATTATGATGCCGCATATTACGGCCAGAACTGTCTTGAAAAATTGTTTCATCGTAAATTGCGTATAATCATACAAAATTAAGAAAAACCCCAAATAAATGCTAAATTTGCAGCGTTAATTAACTGTTTTTTATGGCACAAAAACCATCTATTCCAAAGGGCACCAGGGACTTCTCCCAGCAGGAAATGGCTCAGAGGAACTACATATTCGACACAATCCGTTCTGTGTTCAAGACTTACGGCTATTCCCAGATAGAAACCCCGGCAATGGAGAACCTCCAGACGCTTATGGGAAAATACGGCGAGGAAGGCGACAAACTGTTGTTCAGGATTCTGAATTCAGGTGATGCCTTCGCAGGCGTGGATATGTCCAAGCCGCTGGCTTCCCAGGTGTGCGAGAAGGGTTTGCGCTATGACCTGACCGTGCCGTTTGCACGATTCGTGGTGCAGCACCAGAACGAGATTTCTTTCCCTTTCAAGCGCTTCCAGATTCAGCCGGTATGGCGCGCCGACAGGCCGCAGAAAGGCCGTTACCGCGAGTTCTACCAGTGCGACGTTGACGTGATTGGCAGCCGTTCCCTGGTTAACGAACTGGAATTGGTGCAGATTGTGGACAGGGTGTTCTCTTTGCTGGATGTAAATGTCCTGATAAAGATCAACAACCGCAAGGTGCTCACCGGCCTGGCTGAGATCTGCGGATTCCCTGACAAGGTGGTGGACATCACCGTTGCCATAGACAAACTGGACAAGATAGGCCTGGACGCAGTGAAGGAGGAAATGCTCTCTAAGGGGCTGACTCCGGAGGCGGTGGCCGTGCTTGAGCCAGTATTGCTGCTTTCAGGAAATACTGCCGATAAGATTGCCAGCATGCGCGCTATGATGGACGGCAAGTCAGCCTCCGGTATGGAAGGCCTCAGAGAACTGGAGGAACTCTTCGGCCTCATTGATGCCGCCGGCATCAACAGTCAGGTTGAGATAGACCTCTCACTCGCTCGCGGACTCAATTATTACACCGGGGCAATCTTCGAGGTGAAGGCCCTGGATTATCAGATAGGCAGTATCTGCGGAGGCGGACGCTACGACAATCTGACGGGCATTTTCGGTCTTCCGTATATGTCCGGCGTGGGCGTCTCTTTCGGCGCTGACCGCATCTACGACGTGCTCAAGGGACTGGACAAGTTCCCGGAGGGGCTCAAGAGTTCCACTACGCTGCTCTTTGCCAATATGGGAGAACTGGCGTATGTGCTCCCTGTAGCAAAGGCCCTGCGCGAGGCTGGCGTTGCCGTTGAGGTTTATCCCGACAACACCAAGCTCAAGAAGCAGTTTGACTATGCCGACCACAAAGCCATTCCGTTCATTTCAATCAATGGCAGCAACGAGGCTGCTGACGGTTTGGTTCAGATAAAGAACCTTGCCAGCGGCGAGCAGCGGAGTTTCGGAAAGGACGACGTGGAGGGAATGATCAGATTTCTCTCATAGCCTCCTTCACATAAAAGTTTGGTTTTTTAAGAAAACTGTCTTACCTTTGCAGTCCAACATTGCGGGGTAGAGCAGTTGGTAGCTTGTCGGGCTCATAACCCGGAGGTCGTAGGTTCGAGTCCTGCCCCCGCTACTAAACGAAAAACATCGGCAGCCTTCGAGGCTGCCTTTTTCGTTTAGTAGCGGGGGCTTCGCCCCTGCCATCCCCCTGCACCCCCAGGGGACGGGGGAAAGGATTCCCCCGCACGGCATCGCCGTCCCCCTTCGGTCGGCCTTACGGCCTCCGAATTCTTGT
>JAGCVB010000007.1 GCA_017962585.1 Bacteroidales bacterium | reverse complement strand
TACGCTGTTTATCTATCCACTGATTTGGATGTCCAGAATCGCAGAAGAGTTGAAGGCCAAGGCGATAGAGATGGGTATAGAGGGGCCTCATACCTCATGGTGGCATATGTTCGGGTGGAATGTCTTCGGGATACTCCTGTTCGGGCCCGCCGTAGCCACGCACCGGTTCTTCGGCACCCTCAACAAGATAGAACTAAAAATGAATGAATTACAATCTTAGTATGAAACAGATAATCATAACATCCGCAATCATCCTCCTGCTGTTTTGTTCCTGCCGGAATAACAAGACGAATGCTGTTCAGCAAACTGGAATAACGGCGGAGATGGCGTACGAAGGAATCAGCAACTACTGTCACTCCGAGTACGACTGGAGTGCCGCTGAGGGCAACCCAGATATGATGTACCTGAAAATGGGGGAAGAAACTGACTCTGAGTATCAGGTGGTCTTCCGCAGCTATACAGGCGCGTTCGTGTACTTTTATGTGGACAAGGACAGCGGCTCCACCAGAATGGAAGAGTATGTTCCAATGCTTGACATAAAGGAAGACGCAGGAACGATAGAACTATTCGATTATCTGCAAAAGTAAAAATAGTTACCAAGGCTCTCGGAGCCCGAAAAGAAGTGGATTATGAATAAAAGAAATGTTGACTGGCGCGATTGCGCAAACGCCATAGTAAAGGCACTTCATCCCGGCATCCTGGTTACTACCAAGGCGGGAGACAAGATCAATTCTATGACTATCGGCTGGGGCACCCTGGGTGTCATATGGGAAAGACCCGTCTTTGTCGCATACATCAGGAACTGCAGGTTTACACGGGAGATGCTTGACAAGAACCCCGAGTTCACCGTCAACATACCTGTAGGAGATTATGACAAGAAGGCCCTCGGCCTGTTGGGAAGCAAGAGCGGAAGGGATATGGACAAGATTGCCGCCACTGGCCTTACTCCGGTGGAGCCGGAGGTCATATCCGTCCCGGGCCTTAAAGAGTTTCCTCTGACGCTGGAGTGCAAGGTTCTCTACAGACAGATGCAGGAGGACCAGACCCTTCCGGATGATATCCGAAACAGGTTTTACAGTATTGAAAAGAGCGACCATATCTGCTTCTACGGAGAGATTGTCGCATCCTATATAATTGAACCTTAATTATTTGAGAGATATGATAAAGATGTTCGTAATGGAAACCTGCCCCGATTGTGAATACGTGGAGAAGCAGGTTGAAGGCAACCCAGATTTCGAGATTATAGATATTGGAAAGCACGTGCGGAACCTGAAGAAGTTCCTGGACCTTCGTGACAGCAATCCGGCTTTTGACGAGGCAAAGAAGATAGGCGATGTGGGTATCCCCTGCTATGTCCTGGAGGACGGCACCGTGACGCTGATGTCAAAAGACGTCGGCCTGGAGCCTCGTCCGCAAGGATTCGGCGCATCGTGCCGCATAGACGGCTCAGGCTGCTGATGCCAAGGCCTAAAGTTTATCTTCTCAAACATATAGATATGACAGACCAGAACCCTATCAGCATAGTCTTCGAGGAAGAATTGCAAAGGAGCGCAGCCTATGACGGAGATCTCCAGATTGGTGAATGCGAATACAGTCCGTCCGGGAATACGTGGAGCATCACCCATACCGGCGTCCGCGAGGCGTATGGAGGCAGAGGAATTGCCAGATTGCTCGTGCTGAAGGTAATTGAGGCCGCCCGCTCCAAAGGCGTTAAAATCAATCCCATTTGTTCCTATGCCCAGAAGATGATGAGCGGCAAGGATGACTTCAAGGACGTCTTGTATATTCAATGACATTCAACAATTACGGAAATAGTGGTAACCCTACGCTGCTGCTTCTGCCCGGGCTGGGAGTATCATATGAGCTTTTCCTTCCGCTGATCGATCTGCTGAAGGACAGGTTCTACATTATTGCAGCCGGCATCGACGGTTTCCTCCTGGGGCAGGAATCAGTTTTCACCTCTGTAGATGATCAGGCCGCACAGACAATTCACTATGTGAAAGAGAACCTGGGTGGTCATCTGGACGTTGCATACGGCCTTTCGCTTGGCGGGAAGATTCTCTCCCGGATGCTGGAAAGGAATGAGATTGTCATTGACCACGCTGTAATGGATGCAGCCCCTCTGCTGCCTTTACCAAAATGGAGCGTTGATCCTCTGAGATACTACCAGAGTCTCAACGTATGGACTTGCTACCATTGGACGGGTTTCTGGAAATTCGTTTTCCACTCCCATTACTTCGACGTTCTGCTGGAAGAGTGCAGGAAGGTATGGCCATACGGAAAAGGCAAAGCCGTCCGCGACGGTTACAAAGACGTATATACCAAAAAGTTGGAATCTATTCAAGGAGCTGACATCCACTACTGGCACGGCACTAAGGAATCCTTTGTCGCCAAGCCCCAGGTGAAGCATTTATCGGGACTTTTCCCTGACGCGCACATAGAGGTCTTCCCCGGTATGAATCACGGGCAATTATTGATAGACCACCCCGAAGAAGTCGCCTCCCGAATCCTAACAATGATCAGTTAGTATTCTCACATCACCCCAACACCCAACACCCAACACCAGGCACCAGACACTAGACACCAGATACCAGACACCCAACACCAGACACCAGACACCCAACACCCAACAACCAACACCAGACACCAGACACCAGACACCCAATACCAGACACCAGACACCCAACACCAGACACCCAACAACCCCGCCCAGTCCATCTACCCACTCCAACCCGATTTTTGGAAGCCCACTAAAAGTGCCTCCCAAGGCCCTGCAAGGGACATTGGTTGGGCTTCTGAGGCCAAATTGGCGCGGAAGCCCAGTTCCCAAAACATAAGTAACTGATAATCAGCTTGATAGAAAATTAAAGTGTGCCCTCCGAATTTCAGGTTGGCCAATCCATAGAAAAAACATCACCCTTCCCCCGTCCCTTGAGGGTGCAGGGTGATAACTGTTCCGCTAGGCATACCTTTCGGAGGTCGGAGAGCGACCCAGGGGGTCTGGGGGGTACGCCCCACAGTGAATTAGCAGCGCCAAAGGGCGCCTCAAAATGAAAAACACCTGCGACGTGCAGGTGTTTTTCATTTGGAGGTGCCTAGCGGAATCGAACCGCTGTACCAGGTTTTGCAGACCTGTGCCTAACCGCTCGGCCAAAGCACCGTTGGGATTGCAAAGATAAGTGATTTTGGTCTAATTGCAAATTTATTTTAAGGGGGATTCGAACACCATCGCCTCCCCCGTTACGGGATGCCTGAATTCCAGCCGGGAGGCGTGGAGAAGGAGAGGCGCGTCCGGGGAGGCGGGATCGCCCCCGTATAGCCGGTCACCGGCTATGGGGCGGCCCAGGCCGAGGGCATGGGCTGCGTGGACGCGCAACTGATGCGTCCTGCCGGTGAGAGGCTCGAACTCCACATCGAGACTGCCGTCCCGGCGCCGGCGCAGCACGCGGTAGCGCGTCAGGGCAGGCTTGCCCGTTTCGAAATCGGCCAGCTGGCGGGGGCGGTCGTAGTAGTCCAGCGAAAGCGGGAGGCTGATTTCGCCCTCGTCGGCCGGGAGTTCGCGGCCGGGCTGGAGGCGTGCCTGATAGCGCTTGGACACTTCCCCGGCCGCGAACTGACGGTGCATCTCGGCCTGGACCGCTGCGCTTCGCGCAAACACCATCAAGCCTGAAGTATCCATATCCAGGCGATGGCAGGAGAAAACCTCGGCGCCGGTCATCTTCTCCAGAGCGCTGATCATCGAATGCGAGACGTATCGCCCGGGCGCTGCGAGCAGGCCGGATGGCTTCTCGGCCACGATTACGGCATCGTCTTGAAAGACGATGCGGGGTTCCTTGGCGCACAGCCTGCTAAGGGGGTTCTCCTCCACTTCGATCCCCTGGAGCATAAACTCCAGCAAGGGGCCGCACTTGCCGGTGCAGGCGGGATAGAAGCGTCCCTGCGTACGGACTTCGCGGCGCGGAGAGGCTCCGTACCAGAACTCCCCCATCGCCAACGGCTTGAGGCCGTGCGAGTACGCGTACTGGAGAAGCTTGGGCGCCGCACAGTCCCCCGTTCCTCCCGGAGGCACCAGCCCCCTGCGGGCGAACACTTCCTTAATGGAAATGGTCTCCCCCAGCGCATTCGAGACCATATAATGGTCGAAGATCCAGTCCTGCAGCGCCACTGACAACTTCCGCCGCTCCTCCTCCAACGCCTCAACGTTCATCTCCGTCTCCAATTCTCCTCCGCGAGCACCAAAACGGCCTTCCTGGTGCTCACCGCCGGAAAAATGGCCTTGCGAGCACGAATCTGGCCTCTCTGGTGCTCGCGCGCCCGCCAACAGGCGGTTGATCTCAGTAATCCTGGCCTCGGCGGCGCGGTAGTAGCCGCCGGGGACAGTCAGGTCGAAGATCGGCGGGACGAAGCCCTCCACCACGGCACTTCCCCCGGCCACCCCGGAGAACGCATACAACACCCCTACGTTGAGATCCCCGCTCAAGCCGGGGATGACGGTGGGATTGGGGATGACGGTGGGTCGGGGGGTCACGGCGGGATTTGCGTCATGGCCGACCTGATCGGCCATCTCCACCAGCAGCGCCCCCATCATTTTGCCCTCGGCGAAGAGCCCTCTCAGATAATCCGAGGCATCAATCCGGGCAATCAACTTAGCCGCCGCCTCCCTGATCAGAGGGTGCGGAACGTAGCAGAATGGATATGTGAATTTATCCGGAAGCACGACTGAAAAAGGGTTCAGGGCAAGACAGAGGCCCTATTCAACATAAAGCAGAAGCCCCTTCAGATACTCCCCTTCCGGATGATAGATATTTACAGCGTGGTCAGCCGGCTGGTTCAGACGGTCCAGGATGCGCACGCGGCGGCCGGTCTGCGCGGCAGCGGAGAATACCGCCAGCGCGAAGTCCTCCTTAGTCACCACCTGCGAGCAACTGAAGCAGAAGACCAGCCCGCCGGGAGCCACCTTGGCGATGGCGGCGGCATTCAGCCTCTGGTACGCGCGCAGGGCGTTGCCCAACGCGCCGCGATGCTTGGCGAATGCCGGCGGATCCACTATTATCAAGTCGTATTTGTCCTCCGGAGAATTGCGGAGGAAGTCTATGGCGTCAGTGCAGTAACTGTCGTTCATCGAGGCGTCGAAGCCGTTGAGCGCCACGTTCTTGTCCACCAGCGACAGCGCCTTGGCAGAGCTGTCTACGGAGTCCACGTGCAGGGCGCCGCCGGCCAGCGCGTAAATGGAGAAGCCTCCGGTATAGCAGAACAGGTTGAGTACGCGCCTGCCGGCGGCCATCTTGCCCACCAGCGCGCGGTTCTCCCTCTGATCCAGGAAGAAGCCAGTCTTCTGCCCCTCAGTCCAGTTGACGATGAACTTATGGCCGTTCTCCAGCACCACCTGGCTTTGGTCGTCGAAACCTTCTGCCTTGTACAGATACCCGTCCACCAGGTCCAGGCCAGCCTTGAAAGGCGCCGTACCCGAACTCTTGTCGTAAACGGCCTTCAAGGCGTCTCCATACACGGCACGAAGCGCCTCGCATATCTGCTTGCGTGCGCGGAACATCCCCACCGAATGCGCCTGCATCACGCACACCCCGTCGTAATAATCCACAATCAGCCCCGGAAGATTATCCCCCTCCCCGTGCACCAGGCGATAGCAATTAGTGGCAGGACCGTCGAGATTCCCGGTCGAGCCGGGAATGACGTTGATTTCGGCTTGCCCGGTCTTTTTACACTTTTGACCAGACACATCCGGACGACACGCCAACCCCACAGCAACACGAACCTCCAGCGCAGCGCGCAGCGAAGTTTGCCAGAAATCCGCCGGAAGAGCCTCATATTCGAAGCTGAGGACACGCACCGCGATAGACCCTATCTGATAGTGCCCGATGGCCAGGAACGAGCCGTCAGCCGCATAAACGCCCACGACGTCGCCCTCCGCCGGGGAGCCCTGAATCTGGGCGATGGCCCCGGAGAAGACCCACGGGTGGAAACGCAGCAGCGACTCCTCCCTCCTGTTCTTTAGGAATATCTTAACCATTAGGCAACATCTCCTCCACGTCAAGAGGTTTCCTCTCGCTTTGAAGCAACTTCAGATACATCTCCCTGCAGACCCAGGCGTCGGTGGCGGCATATTTCTGCTGAGCCTCCGAAAGCTCGTCGGCATCCCAGTTGGAAAGCTGCTGAGTCTTGGAAATGCGTATGCCCAGGATGATGGCGGCCATCTTCTTGACACTCTTGTCCTTGATACCGTACTCCCATACAATCCTCTGCAGGTCAATGAAAGCCGCCGGCTTGAAAGGACTGTAGCGCTGCAAGCCGCGCACGTCCTCGCCTGTGGCGGCGCCCACCTTGGCAATCTTCTCGTTGGCCATAAGACGGCACAGCTTGGGAGTCATTCCCAGTTTCTTGATACGGAAGAGGAAAGCCTTGTCAGCGCCCGAAAGTTGAAGCAGGGACACTCCGCCGCTCTTCTGGCCGGGAGAGAAGGTGGGACGCGTCTCGGTGTCGAACCCGATTACCTGCTGCTTGTTCAGGTAATCTATGGCCTTGAGGTATTTGCGTCCGAATTTTTCAATCACCTGGATTTCTCCCTGGAATGCCGTCATCGGCATCTTTTCCATTTCTTCAGGCTTGATACTGACTTTGTACATTTAAAATGAGGTGAACGGATGCAAAGATACAAAATAATCCATATCTTTGTTTTTGTTAGTTATAGTATTATGGTTCAAATATCAACAAGGACTCAGCAATTACCTGCATCCGCAATCAGGAAATTAGTACCATTCGCAGACGCCGCAAAAGCATCCGGCGTAACAGTGTATCACCTTAACGTCGGCGCCCCGGACATAAAGTCCCCCGACTGCGCGCTCGACTCCATCAAGAAAATCAATCTCGACCACGTCTCCTATACCAACTCCGCAGGCTTTATCGAGCTGCGCAGGGACATGATCGAGAAATACTATAAGAAGATAGGCATCGATGTAGGCATAGACGAGATAATAATAAACGTAGCCGGCAGCGAGGCCGTCGAATTCGCCATCCAGATAACCTGCGACGAGGGCGACGAGATACTGCTCATCGAGCCTTACTACACCAACTACTACACCCTGGCCTTCAAGCACAACGTCAAGGTTAACGTGGTGCGCACCAACATCCGCGAAGGCTTCCGCGTTCCCGGAATTGAAGAATTCGAGAAAGTCCTCACCCCGCGCACGAAGGCCGTGATGATCAGCAACCCCGGCAACCCCACCGGCGTCGTATACTCCAAGGAAGAGATGGAACTCCTGGGGCAGTTCTGCCTCAAGCACAACCTCTTCCTGATATCGGACGAAGTTTACCGCGAGTTCTGCTACACCGCCGAGCCCCACTACTCTGCAATGAACCTCAAGGGCCTGGAGCAGAACGTCATCCTGGTAGACTCCGTATCAAAGCGCTACAACCTCTGCGGCTGCCGCATCGGCTGCACCATCTCCCACAACAAGGACGTGATGACCGCCGTGATGAAACTCGCACAGGCGCGCCTCTGTCCTCCTGTCCTGGGTCAGTACGCCTCCCTCGGCGCGCTGGACACCCCGCAGGAGTACTTCGACCAGACCCGCGACGAATACATAGCCAGAAGGGACTGCGCCATCGAAGGCCTCAACAAGATCCCCGGCGTCTTCACGCCTAAGCCGGACGGAGCCTTCTACACCATCGCCGAACTCCCGGTGGACGACGCCGAAGCCTTCGCAAAGTGGCTCCTCACGGACTTCCGCCTGGACGGCGAAACCGTGATGGTAACCCCTGCCGCGGCCTTCTACCTTGACAAGAGCCTGGGCAAGCGCCAGGTGAGAATAGCCTACGTGCTGGAAGTTCCCAAACTCAAGCGGGCGCTGCACGTGCTGGAGAAAGCCTTGGAAGCATATCCCAATAAATTGTGATTGACTGATAACGGAAACAAGCCTACCTTTGTTTCCGTTAATTGTTTTATACGTTATGTCAGAACACGAGCACCATCATCACCACGATCACGCGCACGTCCACCAGCTGGAGTCGCTGAACGGGGTATACATATTCTCCATCGTCCTCAATTTATTGTTCGTAGCCGTGGAGGTTACAATGGGTTTCTTTAGCAATTCCCTGGGTCTGATTTCGGACGCAGGTCACAACTTGGGCGATGTTTTCAGCCTGCTGCTGGCGATGATAGCATTCAAGCTTTCGCTGAGCCATTCCACCAGGAGATACACTTACGGATACAAGAAAAGCTCCGTCTTGATATCTCTGCTGAACGCCATAATCCTCCTGGTGGCAGTGGGCGCAATTATCATAGAAAGTATCCACAAATTCGCCAACCTGGAGGAGGCGGCCGTCAACGGCGCCGTCGTATCCTGGACAGCGGGCGTGGGAATAATCATAAACGGCCTCACCGCCTGGCTGCTGTCGCGCAATTCCAAGCACGACATCAACACCCGCGGGGCCTTCCTGCATATGCTGGCCGACACGCTGGTATCAGTGGGAGTAGTCATCTCCGGAATAGTCATCAGCCTCACAGGCTGGAACGTGATAGACCCCATAGTCAGCCTCATCATTGCGGGCGTCATCCTGGTAAGCACCTGGAAACTTCTTTCAGAGAGCCTGCGCCTCAGCATAGACGCCGTGCCGGAGGACATCGACCCCGACCAGATAAACGAGGCCATCTGCGCCTGCGAGGGCGTCAGCGGCGTGCACCACGTGCACATCTGGCCTATCAGCACCACCGAGAACGCCCTTACCGCCCACGTGGTAATCAATGATACGGCCCGTATGCACGAAATCGTGGAGATTATAAAAGAAGAGCTGACCCACAAAGGGATCAGCCATTCTACTCTGGAAATGGAACTCGAAGGTTCCGAGTGTGACGATATGGAATGCGGCGAGAGCCACCATCACCACCATCATCACCACCACGACGAGGACTAGACCTTCAGCGCCGCCAGTATCAGGTTCATAATTACATAGGTAGCCAACCCCAGCAATATGACCATTGACCAGTTAAGACCAGTCGTGGCCACTATTGCTATAATTAGCGCTATGTCCACCACAAAGGCAAGCCGCTTGCGGTTGACGGAAACGGGATCGCCCTTGGAGAACTTGGCGCTGAACATTGGGATGCGGCATACCAGAAGGGCGCACATCACCACAGTGAAGATGGGGATGAACCAGTCGTTCAACACCCAGAGGGACAGGAATGATGCGGGCTCGAAGGACACGAAGTAGCACAGAGAGCCGCAGATGAGGCCTGATGACGGTGCAGGCAGCCCCTGGAAATACAGGTTGTCGGTCTCGCTGGTATTGAACCTTGCAAGGCGCAGCGCGGTGAACAGGGCTATGAGCAGCGGAGCCAGCGTGAGCGGCGAACTGCCGAAAGACACCGCGGTCTTCAGGTTCACCAGCATGAATGCCGGAAGCACTCCGAAACTGACCAGGTCCGCGAGCGAATCCAGTTCCTTCCCTGTTCCTGAATAAGCGTGCAGCAGCCTTGCGGCGAATCCGTCCAAAAAGTCGCACACGGCGGCTGCGAGCATCAGGTAGAAAGCCAGGTCAGGCCTGCGTGTAAATGAAAAATACACCCCCACCAACCCGCAAAGAAGGCCGATGGAGGTGATTGTATTCGGAATGTATTTCTTGACGGACATTACCTGATGCCGAGTTTGGCCTTGATGGCTGCCGGAACGGCATCTTTGTGGAATACCAGGTCAATTGTCTGGGCCCTTACATATGCTTCAGACACGTACCAGATACCGTCGTACTTTCCGGTGATTCCCCAGGAATTCTTTACCATATAGTACTTCTTGCCCCACTGGTCCTTTGCAATTCCGAAGATCTGCATACCGTGGTCGTCGGTCATGGTCTTGTTGTCGAAGTCAATCTGGCGGGTCTCCTGAGTGGTCACCTTCTCTATTGGCTGGACAATGGGCTGGTTGCTGTTGTCGACGCCTACCCAGTGAGCCTGGTCGGAGCCTGCGGCTGCGGTTGCCTGGGTGTCCACCCAGATTCCTATTCCGTCGCGGGTGAATCCAGCATCGGAAACGTCAGCGCCCCAGGCGGCTGTATAGCCTGCATTCAGGGCTGCGTCGAGAGCCTGGATAAGTTCGTCGACAGTAACGTTGTATGCGGTGTCCCAGCGCCAGTTGTCGCAGATCTCGATGGCGAACTTGGTATAGAACGGATGATGGGTGAAGGATGTGAGGGAAACGTAGTCGTCAGGATTGATCTTGAGAGCGTCGCGGTAGGACTCCGGAGTGTAGGTCTTTCCGTCTACGGTGAAGGTCTCGGGCCACTCGCCCAGATATTCGTCCAGAATGGCCTTGAAACCGCGCTTCCAGGCGGTTGAAAGGGCGTTGTTGGGGTTGCGTACCACTGCGCCCACGTATGCCTTCAAAACGGCGTCAAGTTCTGACTGGCGAGGGAGCTCTGTTCCGTAGTTCATCCCGGTCATTGCGGCGTTGGGAACTATACCGTAGTCCCTTATCACGTGAAATACGTCGTCGGCCTCGCTTCCTGCGCCGAAGGTCAGGTTGCCGTCCAGGCGGATGTACTTGTCTGCCCTGTCAAGGTATGAGTGGCTTACTACGAAGAACTCTGAGAGGTCGGGATACTTGGCTTCGTCCTTTATTCCGTTGATGCGGATTACCTCGGACTCCAGGAAACCGATGGCGGAGAAAGCCCAGCAGGTTCCGCTGCTGGCCTGGTTCTTAACTGAGGTGATAGGGTTGGCCTTCACGGTCTCGAACTTATAGTCCGGCCATGCGATCCTGGCCTGCTGTGCGAACAGCGAGGCTGAGAGGCAAAGGGATGCCGCAAGGCTGAAGATGACTTTTTTCATATGCTCGGTCTCTAAAAATAACGGAGGGTGGCTCTAGGCAGAACGCACCCTCCGAGATAATCTGGTTTCAAATTACTTTGTGATGACCTTGATCATCTCGAGAACCTTGTTTGAATAACCCCACTCGTTGTCGTACCAGGCGCAAACCTTTACGAAGGTAGGATCCAGCTGGATACCGGCCTTTGCGTCGAAGAT
>JAGCVB010000073.1 GCA_017962585.1 Bacteroidales bacterium | reverse complement strand
GCTTCGGCCGGAGAGGCCTATCTTTCGCAGCAGCTTGTCCGTCACGAAGGCAACCCTTGCCATATATCCGCTGTCTTCCAGCATAGACAGGAAGAAGAACAGTATGACGATGATGGGGAGGAAACTCAGCACGGAGCCCACTCCTCCGAATATGCCGTCCACTACCAGCGAGCGTACGGCTTCGCTGACGTTCCATTTGGTCAGGGCGGCGTTCACGCTGTCGGCCAGCGCGCCTATGCCCCTGTCCAGCCAGTCCTGCAGCGGCGCTCCCAGGACATCTATCGTCAGCCATATTACCAGCGCCATTATAACCAGGAAGATTGGCAGCGCCGTCCATTTTCCTGTGAGGACGCGGTCTATCCTGCGGCTGCGGAGGTATTCCTTGCTCTCCTGCGGCTTGACGACGGTCTTGGAGCAGACCTTCTTGATGAACGCGTAGCGCATGTCGGCGATGGCGGCCGCGCGGTCCAGTCCGCGCTCGGTCTCCATCTCGCAGACTATGTGCTCGATGGCGTCCTTCTCGTTCTGGTCCAGCTTCAGGGCCTCCTCCACCAGGCTGTCGCCTTCGATCAGCTTGCTGGCGGCGAAGCGGAGCGGGATGCCTGCGGCTGCAGCGTGATCTTCGATCAGGTGCATCACGCCGTGCAGGCATCTGTGCACCGCGCCGCCGTTGTCTTCCTTGTCGCAGAAGTCCTGGCGCGCCGGCGTCTCCTGGTATCGGGCGACGTGGAGCGCGTGCTCCACCAGTTCGTCGATACCCTCGTTCCTGGCCGCGGAGATTGGCACCACCGGGATTCCCAGCAACCTTTCCATAGCGTTTATGCGGATGCTGCCGCCGTTTCCGCGGAGTTCATCCATCATATTGAGCGCCAGCACTATAGGGATGTTCAATTCCATCAACTGCAGTGTAAGGTACAGGTTGCGCTCTATGTTGGTGGCGTCGGCAATGTTGATTATTCCTTTGGTGTTCCCGTTCAGGATGAACTGGCGGGAAACAATTTCTTCGGCCGTGTAGGGGGATAGGGAGTAGATGCCCGGAAGGTCAGTGATGGAAGTGTCCGGATGCCCTTTGATCACGCCGTCCTTCCTGTCAACCGTAACGCCCGGGAAGTTGCCCACGTGCTGGTTTGAACCTGTCAGGACGTTGAACAGGGTGGTCTTGCCGCTGTTCTGCTGGCCCGCCAGGGCGAAGGACAGCGTAGTCCCCTGAGGCAGGGGATTCTCGTCCTTCTTGTCGTGGAAGATTCCCTCCTCTCCGATTCCCGGATGGGAATAGTGGTCGTGGAGGGAACTGCTGTACGATTCGTCGTCTTCCAGCGTTTCGGTCTTGGGAGCCTCTTTCATAGGCTCTATCTTTATCTGCGCCGCCTCGGCTATGCGCAGTGTCAGGGTGTATCCATTGACGATTATCTCCAGGGGGTCTCCCAGCGGAGCGGCGCCGATCATCTTGACCTCTGCTCCCGGGATGATTCCCATATCCAGCAGATGCCTGCGCAGCGACCCTTCTCCACCTACTTCGGTGACTTTTCCCCAGAGTCCTTTCCTTAATTCGGAAACTGTCATAGTTTAATTGAGATTAATCGTGCAAAGATGACTCCTTATTTCTTATTCTGCAATCCCTATTAATGGCTAATTGACAGTGAATTGTAGGGCACTCGGGCATTTTGCCGCGGCCACCTCTTTTTTTTACGATTTTTTGTCTATATTTGCAGTCCCAAAATGATGGCGGGGTAGCTCAGCTGGCTAGAGCGTCGGATTCATAATCCGGAGGTCGTGGGATCATGCCCCACTCCCGCTACGAAAAAAAGAAGCGTGCCGTTGGCGCGCTTCTTTTTTCTGCGGGAGTGGGGCGAAGCCCCCCATCCAACCCCCTGTCGCTTCGCGACATCCCCCTTTCAGGGGGAACGCCGGAACCTGCTGCGCTTCGCTTGCAGAACCCGGGTGCCTCCCGGTCGTCGCATCGCTCCTCCCTCCCGGCACGGCGGCTGATGCCGCCTTCGCTTCGCTCCACCTCCATCCCCCCTGCACCCTCTATTCCAATTCTTTTCTTATAGGCGTTGTTTGTCGTTGGGAGGTGACTATTGTTTGTGAAGAGTTAAATTGTTAAATTTAACTTCCAATAAACCGAACGTCCGGCCATATAATAAACACTTCACTAATATGAAAAGAATTGTACTTTTTCTGACATTTTCCTTAATTGCTTCTTTGTCATTTGCACAGGCGCCGCAGCGCGAAGGGACACAGGATTTCCAGCAGATGCGCCGAATGATGGACTGGGCGGGCTTCGACCGCTATGCCGAAGCCAACAAGGAAGTGAAGGAGAGTCCGCTGGTGGTTTTCATGGGCGACTCCATCACCGATTTATGGGGACAGTACAGACCGGGTTTCTTCGCTGACCACAACTATCTCTGCCGTGGTATCGGAGCCCAGACCGTCGAGCATATGCTCTCGCGTTTCCACGCCGACGTCGTGGACCTGCATCCCCGAGCCGTCGCCATCCTGGCGGGCATCAACAATATAGCAGGAAACAACGGAAAGATTACCTTCGAGAATATTGTGGGGTGCATCGCTTCAATGTGCGAGACGGCAAAGGCCAACGGAATAGTCCCTATCATCTGTTCATTGCTCCCTTGCGACCGTTTCTTCTGGAATACCGAGGCCAAGCCCGCACAGGATGTGATACGTCTCAACGGAATGCTCAAGGCCTACGCTGACAAGGCGGGCGTGGCCTATGTCGACTATCATTCGCAGATGGGACTTCCGGACGGATCCCTTCCCAAGGAGGATTCCGAGGACGGATGCCATCCTACGGTTGCAGGATACGAGAAAATGGAAGCCATTATTGTTCCGGAGATTGACCGCATACTTGCGGCTGCCGGTCCGGCGAGGCCCACGGGCTCTGCCCCTCAGGCTGGTCCCGCACGCCCTGCCGGCCCGTCGGACTGGGGCAATTTCAGGCGCTACGAAGAGGCCAATGCCTCGGTCGCATCCGCTCCGCTGATGGTCCTGATGGGAGATTCCATCACTGATTACTGGTATGATACAGACCCCGATTTCTTCACCAGGAACAATTTCGTCGGCCGCGGCATAGCCGGACAGACCGCTAGCCAGATGCTCGTGCGCTTCAAGCAGGACGTCATAGCCCTCAAACCCAAGGCAGTGGCTATTATGGCTGGGACCAATGACCTCTGTCAGAACATGATGGGCCAGTCTTACTATCCTGACCAGACAATCATCGACAACACCGTGGCTATGTGTGAACTCGCCGAAGCCGCCGGCATCAAGGTGCTTCTCTGTTCCATCACTCCCGTCGCCCACTACATGCCCATTCCCGACTTGGACGCCGGCACAAGGATCGTTGCGCTCAACAAGCGTCTCAAGGCCTATGCCGACACGCACAAGAACGTCACGTATGTCGATTATCATACCCCCCTTGCCGATGCCGAACTCGGCCTGGCCGACGACAGCTCTTACGACGGGGTACATCCTGCCGTCAATATCTATGACGACATGGAGCGTATACTTGTGGACAGCGTCCGCAAGGTCCTGAAACTCAAGAAGCAAGAGTTCTATACCCTGCCTTCAGACGAAGCCGACCGCCTCAAGCTCGAATCCGACGCTGACAGGAAGGCGAAGAACATGCCGATGAACTTCAAGGGAATGGTTGAGATGATGAGCCGTATGCGTACCAGATAATAATTATCCAGAAAATGAGATTTACCTATTTCTTTTCATTAGCCGCTGCAGCGTTCTTATTGGCCACCTCCTGTGGCGTTGACAAAACAGCTGGAACCGTGGGTGACGGCAGCCCTGACAAACCCAACGTGTCTGTGGGCAAACTAGATTTCTATCCGAACTTCGAATCCAAGTCGGGGCTGGTAACACCGAGAAACGTGTATGTCTGGCTTCCTGAGAACTATTCAAAAAGCAGGAAATACGCTGTCATCTATATGAGTGACGGTCAAAACCTTTTCGATCCGGAGAAGATGTTCAACCATCAGGAATGGCGTGTCGACGAAGTCGTGGGAGGTCTTCTTGAAGAAGGTAAGATCCAGAACTGCATAGTCGTCGGCGTGGCCAACTCCTTCCGTACTAGGAGCCAGGAGTATTTCCCGCAGGATGTTTTCGACCTCTATCCCCCTGAATTGAAAGACTATTCCAAAAGCAAGAGACTGGGCGAAGGCGACCTCCTTGGCAACGACTATTTGAAGTTCCTCGTCCAAGAGCTTAAACCTTTCATAGATGAAACGTATTCCACGCGCAGGGACCGGAACCATACTTTCCATATGGGGTCCAGTATGGGAGGCCTGATATCCTCCTATGCCGTGGCCAAGTATCCTGACGTGTTCGGAGGAGCAGGCTGCCTTTCGACCCACTCCGTACTCTATATCACCAACTACGATGCAGAACAGGAGTTCATAGACCCCGCGAACCAGTGCTATGTCGACTACCTGAGGGCTAACCTCAAGCCCAACAGCTGCAAGATTTATATGGACCGAGGCGACCAGACCCTCGATGCTCAGTATCCCAAGTATCAGGACCGCCTGGACAGGATGTTCAGGGATGCCGGCTGGGACGATGCCCATTATGTAAGCAAGGTTTACCCGGGCCTGGCCCATGTTGAGGATTCCTGGGCCTCGCGTTTGGATGTACCGGTTCTCTATCTTCTTGGAAAATAGTATTTTAATTATGAGAGTTCAGAAATCCTTGATGGCAATCGTCGCCTTTGCGACAATGTCTTACTCCCTTTTCGCACAGCCCAATGTCGACCTGCGCCCCGACAAGACGGTCTTCTTCTATGCAAAGGACGCCAAGGCCGCCGCTGCTGCGGTAAAGGACGATTGCGTGATTGCTGAAAAGGTCGAAGTCCTGGGAATTCCCATACGTAATCTCACCAAGGCGCCCGGTCCGGAGACTGTCGACAAGGCCGGCTCCATCTCCAACGTGTCAGAGTATGCGAGGATGGATATATATCAGCCGAAAAACCCCAACGGACAGATGGTAATCGTCTGCCCCGGCGGTGCATACGCCTTGATTGCAACCTACAACGAGGGTATCTACCCCGCGGACTGGCTGGTGAAGCAAGGCGTGACCGTGGGTGTCCTGAAGTACCGTATGCCTAACGGCACCTGGGGAGCTCCCCTGGAGGACGTGCACAACGCTTTCAGGTATGTGCGCAGTCACGCTGAGGATCTTGGCATCAAGAAGGTGGGCATTATGGGCTTCTCCGCGGGCGGCCATCTGGCGGCCAGCGGCGTAGTCCTTTACGACGATCCCGTCACGCGCCCTGATTTCGGCATCCTTATCTATCCCGTAATCTCGTTGGATGCCTCCATTACCCACTTAGGCTCGCGCTACGCTCTCATCGGAAACGACAATGAATGGAATAACCGTTCGGGATATACCATGGACGAGTTCCTTGCCAGGCAGGCAGAGAGGGATAGCCTTGTAGAGAGATTCTCCTGCGAAAAGCAGGTAACTCCCGATACTCCTCCTGTTTTCCTGGCCCTTTGCTACGACGATATGGTGGTCCCTCCCCAGAACAGCCTGCGTTTTTACGAGGCCTGTCTCAATAACAGGGTCACCGCTGAAATGCACATTTTCCCTAGAGGCGTCCACGGCTGGGGCTTTACCCTGAAGGAGTATGGTATGAACGACAACATGGAGTATTGCCGTTCGGAACTCCTCAACTCCCTCTCTCGCTGGCTCGGCGGACTCGAAGAGATGGGGGCCGCAAGGAGGGCTCCGGCACGGAGATGATTTGTAAATAAACAGAAATAAATATCATGCAGATGAACAGATTATTCTTTGCTGTTTGCTTTTTGGCAGCCCTATGCTCCTGCAACAGCGATCCTATGGTGGTCAAGACGACAACCGGCAAGGTACAGGGTGTCGTAGAAGAAGGCACTATTGCATTCAAGGGTATCCCTTATGCAAAGATCGAACGTTTCATGCCTCCGCAGAAAGCGGATCCCTGGGACACCGTGATGGTTTGTGACAAATATGGTCCCTATGCCATGCAGACAGGCGGTTTCCCCGGGGTAGTTATGTCTGAAGAGAATACCTGTACGCTCAACGTCTGGACCAAGGATACGGACGCCAAAATGCCCGTCATGCTCTGGATTCACGGCGGCGGATATGCTACAGGCCATTCTTCCTGGAATCCCGGTTACGGCTTGGCGCAGAAAGACGTGGTTTTTGTCAGTATCAACCATCGCCTTAATATTCTCGGCTATCTGGACCTTTCCTCCTTCGGAGAGAAATACAAATACTCCGGAAACGTGGGAGAACTTGATATCGTAGCGGCGTTGGAATGGATCAGAGACAATATCAAACGCTTCGGAGGGGATCCGGACAATGTCACTATTATGGGTCACTCCGGTGGTGGCGGCAAGATTGGTTCAATAATGTGCATGCCTTCGGCCAGGGGCCTTTTCCACAAAGCTATTGTCTATAGTGGAGTTATCGTAGGCACCAACACCACGGCCACTTCCAGCAAATTGGGCGAGGCCGTCGTGAAAGAGTTGGGCATCTCTCCCGACCAAATCGACAGGATCCAGACCGTTCCTTATGACGATTTGGTTGCCGCAGGACAGCGCGCCACGGCAGGTCTCCGCGGCATCTCCGGCGGCTTTGCTCCTACCATGGACGGAGAGGTGATAGTCTCGCAGCCCTTCACGCCTGCGTTTGCCGATTTCTCCAAGGATATTCCCATCATTATCGGTTCTACCCTGAACGAATTCGGCACCAACTATTATGGTAAGGACGTTACGCTCGACGAGGCCAAGGCAATCCTTGCCCCGACCTTCGGCCAAGATACCGATGAATTCATAAAGGCTTATTATGAAGCCTATCCGGACGGCTCGCTTCAGGACATGCTCTCGCTAGACAGGACGTTCCGTTTTAACAGTGTCATTTCTTGCCGCGGTGTCAACGCCCTTGGTTCTGCTCCCGTCTGGAACTATCTGTTCGCCTGGCAGAAGCCCAGCGACCATTATTCGGCGCACGGCGATGAACTCCCGTTCTTCTTCAATACTATTGAAGCGGAAAAACGCAAGGTCCCCGAGGTTACTCCGGAACTGAAAAAGCTTGAGCAGATAATGAGTGACTACTGGGTCTCCTTTGCATATACGGGCAATCCCAATGCCGAGGGGCTTCCTATATGGCACTCTTTCGCCGAAGCAGATGAACCCTGTATGGTCTTCGACATCGATATCAAGGAACGCCAGGCATTTGACTCACATATGCAGGATCTCATTTACAAGCATCAAAGAAGATAGGAATATGAAAAGAATACTGATTACCCTTATGCTTGCGCTGGTCGGCGCAACTGCCTTTGCCCAGGCTGAAAAAATACGGCTGTATGAAGGAAAGGCTCCAGGCAGTGAGAACTGGACGCAGCAGGAGTTCCTCTTCGAGTATACTACGGCCATGAACCCCGGTGAGGTGGGCGAATGCATTCTGAACGTCGTAGATCCCGAATTGTGGGTCTATCTGCCGGCGAAGGGTACCGAAACCGGTGCCGCAGTGGTCGTCTGTCCAGGTGGCGGATTCACCGCGCTGTCGTGGCATCAGGAGGGTCCGAACGTGGCCAGGTGGCTCGCCGCGCACGGCATAGCCGCCTTCGTCTTGAAATACCGTATAGCGTATTCCGGTGCCGACTACGAGGAGGCCAAATATGTGGCCGACCATTCTTACGGCAACCAGGGAAGGGATGCGCGTATGAGGGAACTCACAGAGAAACACGCTAAGATTGCAGAGGAGCAGGGATATGACCGGAAGATGGCGTGGGACGATGCCAGGGTTGCCATCACCTACATCCGCAAGAATTCGGAAAAGTACGGCGTGAACCCCGATGCCATAGGCATCATCGGCTTCTCCGCAGGCGGCAATATCGTCTATCACGTGGCTCTCGACCACGACGAGATGAGCCGGCCGAACTTCCTCGGAATGATCTATCCGGCTTGGTTCGAGGACAAGGTGCCCGAGGATCCGATGCCGCTCTTCATCGCTGCGAGCACGTCCGAAGCCTCATCGTCCAACGGCTTCGGCGACACGCCCGCCCTCTACAACGCTTGGAACAAGACCCGCCAGCCTCTGGAGGTACATTCCTTCACCAGGGGTTTCCACGGCTTCGGATACCGCGAGAACGGCCAGTCTGTGAATATCTGGACGACCTTGTTCTACAACTTCCTCGATAATTGCGGGATGCTGAACAAGAAATAGGGTACGATGAAGAAGCTTTTGCTGTTCTTGACCCTGTGCTTCCTTCTCTCTTGCCAGAAAGAAGGCAGCATAATGGTCATCCCTGTCAAGGAGTCCAATCCTGAGATTACCCTCACCATCGAGAGGGGAGGGAAGACTCTGTACGTGGCTGACATCCGCCTCACCACGGGCGGGGACGAAGACTATTGCGTTCCTCTAGACCTTGCCCATTTCGGAGCGGGAAAGAAAGACGTGCATTTCTCAGGGATAGACGCCGCAGAAGCGTGGAAGGTGATATCCCTCTCAGATACGGCTCCGGAGGTCCCGGTGGACAAATATCGGCCGGTATATCATCACACGCCTCCCTACGGCTGGATGAACGACGCCAATGGCCTGTTTTACAAGGATGGCGTGTATCATCTTTATTATCAGTACAATCCTTACGCCTGCGTTTGGGGCAACATGCACTGGGGGCACTCGGTCAGCAAGGACCTGGTTCACTGGGAGCACCAGCCGGTGGCCCTATACCGTGACGGGTACGGCCACATCTTCTCCGGCAGTTCGGTAGTGGATACCGACAATACCGCCGGTTTTGGGGCCGGAGCCGTAGTTTCCTTCTATACTTCATACAATACCGAAAGAGAGTATGTCCAGACACAATGCCTGGCGTACAGCCTGGACGACGGCCTGACCTTTACCAAGTACGAGGGCAATCCCGTCCTGGTCCCCTTCGACGGCATCAAGGATTTCCGTGACCCGAAGGTGTTCTGGTACGGGCCCGAGAGCAAATGGATAATGATAGTGTCGGCAGACAAGGAAATGCGCTTCTATTCCTCCAAGAACCTTCGGGAGTGGGAATATATGAGCGCCTGGGGCGAGGGATACGGTGTGCAGCCGCGCCAGTTCGAGTGTCCAGACTTCTTCCAGTTGTCTACGGAGGAAGGTGTGACCAAGTGGGTGATGATAGTCAACGTCAATCCAGGATGCTATTTCGGTGGAAGCGCCACCCAGTACTTCGTGGGCGAATTCGACGGGAAGACCTTCACCTGCGACTCACCGAAAGAAATGGTCAAGTGGCTCGACTGGGGCAAGGACCATTATGCAACCGTCTGTTTCTCCAACACGGGTGACAGGGTGATAGCGGTTCCGTGGATGAGTAACTGGCAGTACGGCGCAATCGTGCCCACCAAATATTACAGAAGTTCTAATGCCGTTCCCAGACAGCTCGGGTTGTTCAGGGAAGGCGGGGAGTTTTATGTCAGCGCCTATCCGGTGGAGGAGATTTGCGCGCTGGAAGGGGAGTCGAAGGATTTCGGGCCAGTCGTTGCGTCCGGCGCAACCAAGACTGTCGGCCTCTTTGATTCTACCGACGGGGCTTATGAGATTGACCTGAATATCGCGAACCTTCCGTCCGGCATCTCCGGATTGCGTCTAGTAAATGGTGTCGGCGACAAGGTTGACCTGTATTTCGACTCCCGCGCCGGGCGGTTCGTTATGGACAGGACTGAAAGCGGCGTAGTCGATTTCGGCGAAAGGGGGACCGTCCACGAAATAGAAAACCACGACAACAGGAAAACCCTCTCGATCAATTACAAGAACGATTTCGCCCTCGCTACCTGGGCCCCATTCACTGTGAAGGGCAGCCATACCATGAAGATCCTGTATGACGTCAGTTCAATAGAAGTTTTCATTGACGGCGGCAGGGTTGCAATGACCAATCTAGTCTTTCCGAATCTGCCGTATGACACTCTGGAACTGTATAGTGACGGAGGGCGGTTGGATATTACCAGTATCAAAGTTACGCCAATAAAACCATAAATATGGAACGAAATAAATCTAACATTACCCGGCTGTTGCCTATCATGTTCGCCTTCTTTGCTATGGGGTTCGTGGATATGGTGGGCACTGCGACCAATTATGTCAAGGCGGACTTCGCCCTGTCCGACACTATGGCCAACTTCCTGCCGTCTATGGTATTCCTCTGGTTCTTCTTCCTTTCTGTGCCTACAGGACTGATGATGAACAAGATAGGCAAACGCAAGACGGTTCTCCTCAGCCTTGTTGTGACGGCCCTGGCGCTTGTCCTGCCCCTCTGCGCCTACAGTTACCCCGTGCTGCTCGTGTCCTTCTGCCTGCTCGGCATCGGGAACACTCTGATGCAGGTGTCCCTCAATCCGCTCATTACCTGCGTCGTGAGCGGTGAGAAACTGGCCAGTACATTGACTTTCGGGCAGTTCATCAAGGCCATCGCCTCGTTCATCGCTCCCATTATCGCCAGCTGGGCGTCGGTAAAGTTCGGCAACTGGCTGCTGCTCTATCCTATCTTCCTGGTGTTCGCCATCATAGCCGCGATCTACCTGGGTATGACTAAGATAGAGGAGGAGATTCCGAAGGACAAGGCCTCCAATTTCATCGACTGCATCAAGCTCCTCGGTGACACGTCGGTGCTCCTGTTCTTCCTCGGCATAGTCGCGCACGTCGGCATTGACGTCGGCGTGAACACCTGCGCCCCCAAGGTCATAATGGAACGCCTCGGGCTGCCGCTTGAGAAGGCTGGCATCGCTACCAGCATCTACTTCCTGTTCAGGACATTGGGCTGCTTCTCCGGCTCGTTCATCCTGGCGAAATTCCCCCTCAAGAAGTTCTTCGCTGTCAGCGTCGCCTGTATGGTGCTGTCGATGATAGGTCTGTTCTTCGTTCATAGCCTGGTCGGCCTCTATATAGCCATCGCGCTGGTGGGTTTCGGCAACTCCAACATCTTCTCGATGATCTTCTCCCGCGCGCTTCTCTACCTTCCTGAGAAGAACAACGAGATGTCCGGCCTGATGATCATGGGCCTCATCGGCGGAACCATCTTCCCTCTGCTTATGGGCGTCCTTTCCGATGCAATGGGCTCCCAGGTCGGCTCTGTCATAGTCATCAGCCTCGGCGTCGCCTATCTCGTATACCTTGCCTCCGTGTTCTATAAAAAGGCTGAAGTATGAAGAAGGTGATTGTCGGAATCGGTGAGATTCTGTGGGATATGCTCCCTTCGGGGAAAGCCCTGGGCGGGGCACCCGCCAACTTTGCATATCACGCGATGCGCCTTGGCGAGGAGGGCTGGGCCGTAAGCGCCGTCGGTGGCGACGCGCTCGGACGCGAGATCCTCGACCTGGTTGCATCTAAGAAACTCAACAACCTGATAGCCTTGTCCGACAAGCCTACGGGTACGGTCGAAGTGGAACTGGACTCCAGGGGAGTCCCTTCATACAACATAATGGAGGACGTTGCCTGGGACAACATTCCGTTCACCCCTGAGATGGAGGAACTCGCCAAGAGGGCCGATGCGGTCTGTTTCGGATCGCTGGTCCAGAGGATGAAATCCCGCGAGTCCGTCCTCAGGTTCGTGCGCGCAATGAGGCCGGAGGCGCTGAAGGTGTTTGACATCAATCTCCGCCAGCACTACTACGACAGGGAAATCATTGAGGAGTCCCTGAAACTGGCTGATATCCTGAAAATCAATGACGAGGAGATCCGCATCGTAGCCGGCATGCTCGGCCTTGGTGACGACGATGCGGCTGCTTGCCGTTCGCTTGTCGCCGACTACGGGCTCAAATTGGTCATACTGACCAGGGGAGCCGAAGGCAGCGAGGTCGTTACCGCGGACGAGGTCATCCCGCAGGCCGTCGGACCTGTCGACGTCGTCGACACCGTCGGCGCCGGTGATGCCTTCACTGCTGCCTTCGTCGTGGCATACCTGCGGGGCGATTCCCTCGCGGACGCCCAAAGACTGGCCACAGAAACTGCGTCCTATGTCTGCTCACGCAAGGGAGCGATGCCAATCTGATTATTTTACGTAAATTTAATGGGTGATTCCTACCTGACTCCGGCCGGGTAGGGCATAGAACAAAAAATACAAGTTAAAGATATGAAAGTAAAACATTTGATTATTGCGTGCGCAGCGCTGGTCCTTTGTGGCCAGGCATTCGCGGCGGACCATGCCCGCGGCCAGTTGAAGGTGGGTGTCGCCAAGATTGACGTCACACCCGCCGAGAACCAGTTGGGCAGGAATTCGTATGGTATCCTTGACCATACGCATTTCCGTGTGATCCTCTTTTCAAATGGCAAGACCATCGCCGGCCTGGCCAATATCGACGGCAATCCCAACCAGCGTTGTGTCGATGCAGTCAACGAGCGCATCGAGAAGGAGTTCGGCATCCCTCAGGGCAACATCATCTATAACGGCACCCACTGCCACTCGACGGGAACCGTTCCGATGGACGAACTGACCGAGAGGATGTACCAGGGTGTCAAGAAAGCTTTTGAAAGCATGGTTCCTGCCAAGGTGGGTACCGGTAAGGGTGTCTGCTATCTCAATGTCAAGCGCGACCTCTTCGACCCCGAGCGCGGAACATGGTGGGAAGGCCCCGACTATGACGGCAAGTCCGACAAGACCGTAGGCGTCATCTATTTTGAGGGCCTCGACGGCAAGCCCCTCGGCGTGTATTACAATTATGCTATGCATGCTGTAATCACCGGTCAGTTGGATATGATTACCGGCGACTTCCCCGGCAAGTCCGAGGAGTACATCGAGAGCCGTTACGGTGACGACTTTGTCGCCATCTTCGCCTCCGGTGCCGCAGGTGACCAGAACCCTCTGTATTTCCAGCAGACCTTCGACCTGCGCGACATCCGTATTGCGGACTATGCCAAGCGCGGAGAGGATATTTCCAACGCGATGCCTCCGGGAGGCCAGGGCCTTGACCGCAACGATCCAGAGACGCATCGTCTCATGGAGGAGCAGAAGCGGATGGCCGAGAGTTACGGCCAGTTGCTGGGCGAGGAAGTGAAATATGTCATAATGATGATGCGCCGCTTCGAGACCGATGTTACCCTCGAGGCTGCCCGTACCCACATCACCTGCCCCGCACGTCGCCAGACCAACGGCGGCGGCCGTGCCGGCTACGCCGGTGAGTATGAGGACGCTCCCGATATCGTTCTCGAACTCGGCCTCGTGATGCTCGATGACATCCCCGTCTGCGCCGTGTCCGGCGAGGTCTACAACCAGATAGCGGTCGACCTCAAGAACAAGTCCCCGTATTCCTTTACGATGATGACCACAGTGACGGATGGACACAACCAGGGCCGCGGCGGCTACATTCCGGACGACGAGTCCTACGGCGCACAGGTGTTCGAGGTGCTCGGTTCAGGATACAAGCAGGGCTATGCCCAGAAGCGCATCGTCGACGGCCTCCTCGGCCTGATTCACGACGCCACTCACTGATGCTTATTGGTATCGTTTTATGGCAGAAATATATTAACCCTATAATAAACCATTATGAAAAACACACTACGTATCATTTTTCTGACATCATTCTTACTGGCGGCGCTCTGCTCTCCCGCCCACGGTCAGAAAAAGATGAAAAACACCGATGTGGCCCAAGCGCTCCAAGGTTATTTCACCCTGGCGACTGAGGGCAGCGTTTCTCCCGACAGCGAAGGATTCATCAGGAGATGGATGCTTCTGGATCCTATCAGCAAACCCAATAGCACCAATCAGGTATTCACCCAGAAATATACCAGGGACGCCATCCTGACGGAGTATTTCCCCGGCCAGTTCACCGTAATGCCAAAAGACGGCGACAGGGTCAAGGTAACTATGGAATACCAGCCGCCTGTAGACGTCTCTACCAGTTATTCTACTTACGATCCCAGTAAAGCTCCCAAGATGGTCAACGCCAATCTTTATTGGCACGCGCTGGACAGCGACCACTTCTTCGTAAAGTTGTTCCGCTTTGCCGCAGGCCTGGACAGAGACCGTTACGGAGCCATTTTCTGGTCAGTCACCGTTATTAATTGCGACGAGGACATCGAGAATGTCCGCCTTTCCATCGGAGCCAACTGCGGAGGAATGTGGTGGCTTGACGGACAGGAACTCCTCCTTCTTGCCGGCGACCGCCATATGGGCGTCGACAGCTACGTATCAAAGCGCATCACTCTCAAGAAAGGCAGGAACGTCCTTCGCGGCGCCACTATCAACGGCATTGGAATGAGCGAGTTCTGCGCCCGCTTTATAGATGACGACGGCAAGCCCGTTACCAATTTCACCGTAAGTTGCAATTAAAACCCAGACAATTATGAAAAAGATCATCACGATAATAGTCGCATTGTCAGCCTTTCTACTGGCATTGGATTCTGCATACGCCCAGGTTGGTCAACCATATATCCACGACCCTTCCACCATAGTAAAGTGTGACGGCAAGTACTACACATTCGGAACAGGCAGCGGCGGCCTTATCTCAGAGGACGGCTGGACCTGGCACAGCGGAGCTGTCCGTCCCGGTGGCGGCGCCGCCCCGGACGCCATAAAACTCGGTGACCGCTACCTGGTGGGCTACAACACCTTCGGAGGCGGCCTTGGCGGCGGCCACGCCAACAAGATAATGGTTATGTGGAACAAGACCCTCGACCCGGATTCTCCCGACTTCGAGTACTCCGAGGCCTTCAGCGTAGCCGAGTCCCTCCCTGACGAGGACTGCGACGCCATCGACCTCGGCCTGATGCTGGATCCTTCCACCGGAAGGCTGTTCTGCGTATACGGAACCTACTTCGGCTACATCCGCCAGGTGGAACTCGACCCCGTCACAGGCCAGCGTCTCCCCGGCAATAAGGCAATAGACGTAGCCAGGAACTGCGAGGCTTCGCAGATGATGTATAACGATGGATGGTACTACCTGCTGGGTACCCACGGAACCTGCTGCGACGGCGTCAACTCTTCCTACAACATAGTGGTAGGACGCTCCAGGAACCCTAACGGCCCCTTCATCGACAACGTGGGCCGCTCTATGCTTCAGGGCGGCGGCAAGTCGGTTATCACCGCCGAGCCGCGCCTCATCGGCCCCGGCCACTTCGGACGCTACATAGAGGAGGAAGGCGTAGAGAAGATGTCCTTCCACTGGGAGGCCGACCTGGATCAGAGCGGCGCAAGCGTACTTGGAATCAGGCCTCTCCTCTGGAAAGACGGCTGGCCGGTTGCAGGCAAGGCTTTCGATCCCGGCACTTATGAGATCAAGTCTATGAGAAGCGGCTACGCCCTGCAGATAGACGTCGAGTTCATCCGCGCCCAGGGTGGAATGCGCAGAAGGGGCAGTGACGTGAACGAGCCTGTCGTAGCCATCGAAGGCCAGAAACTGGAGGACGTGATAGGCACCTGGCCGGAAGGCGTAATAGGTGTAAAGAACGATTTCTTCCTTGCAAGGCCTCAGCAGAAATGGTCCGTAATCCCCGTTCCTGAGGCAGGCGGCTACCTTGGAGGACCGTACTACAAGATAGTTATCGAAGGCACCAACAGGGCCCTCGCAGCCAACGCAGAAGCCGAACTGGAGGCCGTGCCCGAGTTCACCGGCGCCCCCGAGCAGCTCTGGAGGATTGACCAGCTCACTGACGGAACCTTCAGGATTATGCCTAAGGAGGTTCCCGGCCACTCCGAGCCCCTTGCCCTGGTTTCCCTCGGCGACAACTCCGCCACCCTCGCTCCCTTCAACTTCCACTCCGACAACTCCAAGTGGGACTTCGTAGCGATTACTAAATAAACGGATCATTCAGGTCCGGACACAGTACTGGGGAGAAAAGTGCTTTCGGCGTCAAGCCTGCATTTGTGGCACTTTCCTCCCCAGTACTGTATCCGGACCGAGATCCCCGATCAAGTCGGGGATGACGTTGTCAGACTAGTCGTCCAGTCCTTCTATTGTCTCAATAAGGCCGTCTTTGTCGTAGGTCAGTTCGCAAACCTTGAGGGAGCGCAGACGGTTGATTCCCTTTGAAGGGCCGCTGTCGTGGTGGAAAAGATACCACTTGCCGTTATACTCCACGATTGAGTGGTGGGTGGTCCATCCGTATACCGGAGTGAGGATCTTGCCCTTGTAGGTGAAAGGTCCGTAAGGGTTGTCACCAATTGCGTAGCAGATGCAGTGGGTGTCACCGGTAGAGTAGCTGAAGTAGTACTTTCCGTTGTACTTGTGCATCCAGCTGGCCTCGAAGAAACGGCGGTTGTTGTCTGCAACTGTGATAGGCTTGCCGTCCTCGTCAAGGAGAACAACCGGCTTGGGAGCCTCGGCAAACTGGAGCATGTCCTTGCCAAGTTTCACTACGCGGGCGGGGATAGCGGGCTCGTCGTCTGCAGGATATGAGGTTCCGCAGTCCTTTGCCATATTGTTGTCGTAGCGCTGGAGCTGTCCTCCCCAGATTCCTCCGAAGTACATATAGTACTCGTCGTCATCGTCGTGGAGAACTGCGTAGTCAATTGAGTAGCTTCCGCGGATAGGATCCGGCTGAGGAACGAAAGGTCCTACAGGGCTGTCGGAAATGGCTACACCGCAGCGGAAGATGTCGGTCTTGTCCTTTGCGGGGAAGTACATATAGTAGCGTCCGTCGCGTCCCTTGACAACGTCGTTGTCCCAGAGCTGGCGTCCGGCCCAGGGGATGTCCTTTATGTCAATGGCCTTGCCGTTGTCCTTGATGGGGGATGTCATAGGATCAGGTCCTTCCAGGGAGAGGACGTGGTAGTCCTTCATGTCGTACTCGCTGCCGAAGTCGTCGTCCGGTGCAGCTGACTCCCAGTCGTGTGAAGGGTAGATGTAAAGCTTTCCGTCAAATACGTGAACGGAAGGGTCTGCCATATAATCCTCCAGGAAGAGGTATCTTTTCTGAACTTTCTTTGCCATAGTGTTATTATTCTTCTTTAAGTGCTTTTTCTGTGATTGCTTTGTTTATTTCGTCCATCTTCTCGTCAGAGAGCTCGTACTTGCTGATGATCCACATTGCAAGTGCAAGGAGGATTGCGGGGATTACGCAAACCAGCCAGAGGATACCCTGCTCTGCGAGAGGAGTCTGAACGCTCTTTTCTGCGTTGAAGCCTACCCAGGCCAGGACGAGTCCCGGAACTACGCCTCCGAGTGCCATACCGGCCTTGAAGAAGATTCCGGTGAGGGCGTTTACGATACCGGCGATACGGCGTCCGGTGGTGTACTCACCGTAGGAAACAACCTCGGGAACAAGGGCCCACATATAACCGGTGGCTACCACAACTCCGGTGTTCTTGATGAACTGGGCGATGCAGAGCAGCCAGAACTGAGCCTTGAGAGCCGGGATGGATACGAATACGTACATCATAAGCATACCCAGGATGGCCACGCCAAGGAACAGGTAGAACATTCCCTTCTTTCCAATCTTGCGCTTGATGGCAGGAACCAGAGGCATGAATATGAATGCCGGGATTGTTCCGAGCCACATGAAGATGGTGGTCATAAGAGGGGTTGCGCCTATGTTGTAAGACATGAAGTATGAGTCTGCGGCGTTACCAACGGACATCATTGCGAATGCGGTGATGAAGAAGAACGCAAGTACGCGGAGAGGCTTGTTGCGGACGAACTCCATCCACAGGTCGCTGACTTTTACGTTGGCGGATTCCTTCTCGTCCATAACCACCTTCTCCTTTGTCTGGGAGAAGCAGAAGATGAGGAGCGCGAGACCTGCCAGGGCGAAGATGGTCATTGTTATGAACCAGGCGGAAGCGGCGTCAGGAGTGTTGTATACAGCCTCCATCTTTCCGGAAGTGGGATTGAGCACCTTGGGGGCGAAGATGGCTATGATCAGAGGCAGGGATTTTACAATCAGGGCTCCGAGGTTTGCCATGAACATACGGGTGCTGGTGAGGATTGTGATCTCGTCAGTGTCCCTGGTGAGGGAAGAGTTGAGGGCTCCGTAAGGCACGTTG
>JAGCVB010000072.1 GCA_017962585.1 Bacteroidales bacterium | reverse complement strand
GAGTGAAGTCGCTCAAAGAAATAGACCCTTCTGTAATAGTTAAAAGAGATTTCTGATTATGTATCTTGGAACTTCGTCACCGCTGCAGCACACTACTCCTGAAGATTGGGCTGCAAAACATAAAGCTCTTGGCCTGAAAGCAATCAATTTCCCTGTTAATTACCTAGAGGGGGAAGAGAAGTATATGGCCTACAAGAAAGCGGCCGACGCTGCAGGCCTGAGCATATCGGAAGTGGGAATCTGGCGCAACACCCTTGCCGCCGACCCGGAGGAGAGGGCCAAATGGATTAACTATGCCATAGGGGAACTGCAGATGGCCGAAGAAATCGGAGCCACCTGCTGCGTAAACGTAGTGGGAACCCCGTACGGCCCGCGCTGGGACGGAGGATACCGCGACAATTTCAGCAAGGAGTTATGGGCGGATGCCGTGAAGATGATACGCCAGGTCATAGACAGCGTGAAGCCCCGTCATACCAAGTTCTGCATAGAGTCTATGCCCTGGATGATTCCAAGCAGCCCGCAGGAGTGCCTGCGCCTCCTGGAGGACGTGGACCGTGCCGAGTTCGCCACGCACCTGGACGTGGTTAACATGATCACATCTCCGCAGCGCTATTTCTTCAACGACGACTTCATCCGCGAATGCTTCTCAGTACTCAAAGGCACCATTGTAAGTTGTCACCTGAAAAACATCAAGCTGAAAGAGGAATACACCTTCCAACTGCAGGAGTCGGCCTGCGAGGACGGTGCGCTTGACCTGGAACTATACGCAAGCCTGGCCAGCGCCGAGAACCCTTGCATGCCTATGATAATAGAGCATCTCGAAACTGACCAGGAATACTTTGACAGCGTGAAATACGTCAAAGAAAAGCTTGGCAGGTTTATTCTATAACCTTGTAATCAAATGATTTGAGAGTGGCGTCTCCCTTCAGGAGGTATGCCGGACGCAGTGCGAAGAATCCGCTGTAGGTGTTGTGGTGGTAGGTGGATACGTCGGTTATTGCGCTATCACTTATCCACTGTCCATCTGCTCCGCGAACCTGTACGGAGGCTTTGTTCTTCTCGTTGCGTATGCGGATTGTCAGGTTGGAGTCAGTACCTGTTTTGCCGAAGAATGCGTTCTCGTTGTAGAAGAGGAACAGTCCGGCTTCGCTGCCTTCAGGCACGTTGAATTCGGCTGTGATCTCGTATGACTCGTCAACTGCCGTGGTTGTCCAAAGGGTTCCGTCCTGGAATCCGCCGTGCCACTTTGCCCACATGATGGGGTTTTCGTAGTGACGCAGGTAACTGTAGTCCTGAAGGCCTCCGTTCTCCCAGAGGGCACCATCCTGCTGGGCAAGTACAGGCCAGCCGTCTTTCGTCCAGTTGACACTTTCTACTATGGTGCTGCGGCCGAGTGTGTGATAGCCGTTGCGGTATGCGTGGTATACGATGTACCAGTTGCCGTCGGGGTCGTCTATCAACGTTCCGTGTCCCTTGGACCACCAGGCCTCGTCTCCTGAATAAGTGTGGACGAGGGGGTTGTACGGGCTGTTCTCCCAGGGGCCGAGAACGGACTTGCTCCTTGCTACAACGCACATATGGCTGGTGACAGGGCCGGCAGTGCCGCCTTCTGCGGTAACCAGGTAGTACCAGTCTCCGCGCTTGAGGAGCTTGGGCGATTCGAGCCACATTCCCTCGGTCTCCCATTCCTGGGGGTATTCCCAGCCGTCATAGGCTTTCTTCCTGGCTCCGTTGGCTGCAAGTCCGTCAGGAGTAAGAGGTGTAACAAAACCGTTATTGGTGTAGAGGTAGCGGTTCCCGTCAGCGTCCATTACGTGTCCGGGATCTATTCCGCCTACATCCAGCTTGATAGGGTCGCTCCAGGGGCCTTCTATCTTGTCAGCAACTACCACGTAGTTCTCACCTCGGCTGGTAGGATAATATATATAGTATTTTCCGTTTACCTTGCACAGGTCGGGGGCGTATATGGAATAGTCTCCGTCAATCACGGTACGAACTACGGGCTCCCAGTGAAGGAGGTCTGTGGAATGCCATATCAGAAGGGCGGGGAAGTACGTGAATGAAGAGTGCGTGATGTAGAAATCATTGCCGTCCCTCATAATGGAAGGGTCCGGATAATCTCCCGGAAAGATTACGGTCTTGATTGTCTTGGCTGGTTTGGTACAGCCTGCGGCAAGCACCAGGGCTGCAGAGAGAATTGCGATGAGGCGTGTTTTCATTTCTTTTCATTGATTTTTAATGTTTCAAATATACGATTCTTTTTTTTTACTTTTGTATCATAATGACACTACGAGAAGAACTAATGCAGAATGCTGCGCTGCAGGACGAACTCCGTCGAATGCAGAATGGCGAGCCCTATGATGCCCATACTCCTGAAATGTACGCTTGGCGCGGAGAGGTCAAGAAAATCCTCAGGCGCTTGAACATTACAGAATACCACGAGCCTTCAATGGCTGCAATTACCCGGGAACTTCTCCCTAATTCAGCCCCTGACGTGTATGTGGAGCCTCCTTTCCACTGTGATTACGGAAACCTGATATTTGCAGGCGAAGGCGTTTTCATCAATTTCGGCTGCATAATCCTGGATGGGGGCGGAGTGCATATCGGCCGTAAAACTCTTATAGCGCCCGGTGTGCATATATACACGGCAGAACATCCGCTGGAAGCAGACGACCGTGCAAAATGGGAGATGTGCCGTCCAGTGCGCATAGGTGAACGCTGCTGGATAGG
>JAGCVB010000006.1 GCA_017962585.1 Bacteroidales bacterium | reverse complement strand
TATAAAGGACAGATAATTTGCAAATAATCACGATATGGACGAAAGATATATTGCGGCTATAGACCTGGGATCGGCCAGGATAAGTCTGGGAGTGGCCCAGGTGCAGGGAGACAACACCCAGATCATTTACTTCGACAGCGTCCCTTCCGAAGGAGTCCGCACAGGTGCGGTCTTCAACCCGCAGCGATGCGGCGGCAAGATAAGGGAACTGCTGGACAAGGCTGAGGAAGAACTCAAGATCCACATCCACCAGATTGTCACCAACTACCCCAAATACGGAGTTGAGCAGCAGCTGGCAACGGGAGAACTGCCCAGGACGGACCCTATGAGCAGCATCTCCGACGAGGAACTGGACAGCCTCAAGAACGTGTCGCTTGACAGTTACCCCCTGGACAACAGCGCCACGCAGCTCATTTACGGCGCCGTGGTGCAGTCCTTCGCCACGGAAGAATACATCAACGCCCGCGAGGACGACGTGGTGGGAATGATCAGCGCCAAGTTGTGCGGTAACTACAAGCTGTTCATAGGCAGCAAGCGCACCTCCGACTACATAGACGCAGCCTGCAACATGGCCCAGATAGCAATATCGGACAAATACTTCGGCCCCGAGGTCGAAGGCAAGGCCGTCCTCACGATGAACGAGATGGAAAACGGCGTTGCCCTGATTAATATGGGAGCCGGAGTCACTTCTGTGACGGTATACCACAAGGGCGTGCTGAGGTATTACGGAGCCATACCCTTCGGAGGAAAGACAATCACTGAGGACATCCGCTACGAAAGCGGCTTCTCCGAGGCATTGGCAGAGAACATAAAACTGGCCTTCGGAGCCTGCCTTCCCGAGAAACTCCAGAACCTCTCCGACAAGATACTCCAAGTGGACCTGGGAGAGGACATCCCTCCCAAGAACTTGAGTGTCAGATACTTGTCTGAGATTATCACCGCCCGCCAGAAGGAGATACTCGAAGCCATACTGTGGCATATTCAGAGAAGCGGACTGGCAGACAACCTGCGCAGCGGCGTAGTCCTCACCGGAGGCGGATGCGAACTGGTGAACACCGCAAACCTGCTGAGGGAGATTTCGGGCTATTCAGTGAGGATAGGGGCGCCCAGACGCTTCTTCACCACCGGATGCGACGGCCTCAACTCCCCCGCAGCCACCACCTGCGCCGGCCTGATCATGGAGGCGCGCAAGCATCCTCACATCAACTGCGCCGAGGTCCCGGAGATCATAGAGGTGCCTATGGCTCCTCCGCAGAAAGAAGAGCTTTTCCCGGAGGAAACTGCCGTAGAGGAAACCCCGGCTGAGGGACCCGCGGAAATCAGGGATAAGAAGGCTGAGCCCAAGAAGCCCAGGAAAGAGAAGACTATTAAGGTGGTCAAGCCGCCTAAGCCGCCCAAGGAGCACAGACCTATCCAGTTACCCAACTGGATAAAGAAGATAGGCGAATTCCAGGAATCATTATTCGACGGAATGGACGAAAGGTCCGACGAATCAATCAATAACAGAGGATAATTATGACAGCAGATGTATTTCCAGTAGATTGGGCCCCATCCAATGACATCATAAAAGTATTGGGAGTAGGCGGAGGCGGATGCAATGCCGTCAACTATATGTACAAGCAGGGCGTGGAAGGCTGCAGCTTCATAGTCTGCAACACTGACCTCCAGGCCCTCAGGGGATGCGACGTCCCGGAGAAGATACAGCTGGGCCACGACGGCCTGGGTGCGGGAACCGACCCCATCCAGGGACGCAACGCCGCCCTTGAATCTCAGGACGAGATTGCGCGCAAGGTGCTGGACACCGGCACCCAGATGCTGTTCATAACAGCAGGAATGGGAGGCGGTACAGGCACCGGAGCAGCCCCTATCATCGCCAAGATGGCCAAGGACCGCGGCATCCTTACCGTGGGAGTTGTGACCATCCCGTTCGACAACCAGGGCAACGAGACCATAACCCGCGCCATAGACGGCATCCACGAAATGGAAAAGAACGTGGACAGCCTCCTCATAATCAAGAACCAGAACATCATAACCCATTACGGAGACCTGCTGCTCCACGAGGCCTTCCCCAAGTCTGACGAGGTGCTTGCCACCGCCGTGAAGGGCATCATAGAGATAATCAAGAAGCCAGGTTACATCAACGTGGACTTCAGGGACGTCAAGGTGATGATGAAAGACAGCGGCTACGCCCTGATGGGCAGCGGCAGCGGCACCGGCCCCACCAGGATAGAGGACGCCGTGCGCGAGGCGTTCAACTCCCCGCTGCTCAACGAATACGACCTCACCTCGGCCCGCAACATCCTCATCAACGTCACCGCTCCGCGCAGCGAGCAGGGCATCCTGGGAAGCCAGTATCAGATGATCAGCGACGAGATCCGCAAGTACACGGGCAACACCAACAGTTTCAAGCAGGGTCTCATATACGAGGATGACCCCGCATTCGGAGACAAGGTGACCATAACGGCCATCGTGACCGGACTGCAGTTCGTGGACATCATAGGCCCTGCCGAAGACCTCGGAAACTACATTTTCCTGGACAAGGACTTCGTCTATATGAAGGAAGATTCCCAGTTGGGAGGCAACGTCCAGAGCGGTCCTCTCCCCATCAGGTCCAAGATAGGGTTCAATTCAAAGGAAAATTGTCGTACCTTCGCATTCGCTCCGGACCAGAAGCCTTGCCTGGCCGTAGACCCTTGGGAAGACAAAAGTTTCCTGGAGAACGAACCAGCAATCCGCAGGGCTGCTAAAAAAGACTGACTATGGAAAGACGCACAAGAGTAAGATTCGCTCCCTCCCCTACCGGGCCGCTGCATATGGGCGGAGTCCGCACCGCATTGTACAATTACCTGTATGCAAAGCAGAAGGGCGGAGACTTTATCCTGCGCATAGAAGACACCGACTCCCACCGCTTCGTGCCGGGAGCCGAAGAATATATCATAGAGGCGCTCCGCTGGTGCGGCATCTACCCTGACGAGGGCGTGGACGCCGCAGGAAAGATAGTGCAGATTCCTGACGAGAGGCATCCCCACGCCCCCTACAGGCAGTCCGAGCGCAAGGACATCTATCGGCAGTATGCCGAGGAACTGGTTGCGAAAGGCGCTGCGTACTACGCATTCGACTCCGCCCAGGACCTTGACTCCGCCAGAGCCCAGGCCGAGATGCACGGCCAGACCTTCATATACAACCGCGCCACCCGTCCCGGAATGCGCAACTCCCTCAGCCTTGACGAAGACAGCGTGAAGGACCTGCTGGAGAACACCACCGACTGGACAATCCGCTTCAAGATGCCGGAGAACACCGTGGTGAAGATGGACGATATGATACGCGGCCACATTGAGGTAAACACCGACACCCTGGACGACAAGGTGCTCTGGAAAAGAGCCGACTGCCTGCCCACATACCACCTTGCCAACATAGTGGACGACCACCTGATGGAGATCAGCGAGGTGATCCGCGGCGAGGAGTGGCTGCCGTCGCTGCCGCTGCACTACCTGCTGTACCAGGCCTTCGGCTGGGAAGACACCATGCCGCGCTTCGCGCACCTTTCCCTGCTCCTGAAGCCCGTGGGCAACGGAAAACTGAGCAAGCGTGACGGCGACAAACTGGGATTTCCGGTATTCCCGCTGGAATGGACCAATCCCGAGACTGGTGAGAAATCCCGCGGCTACCGCGAGGACGGATACTTCCCCGAGGCGTTTGTAAACATGCTGGCCATGCTGGGGTGGAACCCCGGCGACGACCGTGAGTTGTTCTCCCTGGACGAACTGGTACAGGCGTTCTCAATGGAAAAGGTGCAGAAGGCCGGAGCCAAGTTCAACCCCGAAAAGGCAAAGTGGTTCAACAAGGAGTACCTACGTAAGAAGACCGACGAGGAACTGACGGACCTGTTCATCCCCATATTGGAAGAGAAAGGCATAGACACTTCCCGTGACTATGTGCTCAAGGTAGTGACTCTCATAAAGGAAAGAGCCACCTTCGTGGCGGATTTCTGGGACATTGCTTCCTACCTGTTCGTAGTTCCTCAGGAGTACAACGAGAAAGACGTGGCCAAGTTCTGGAAACCGGAGAATTACACCCTGGCGCTGCAGGCGGCCGGCTTCATCAAGGGTTACAACGGTCCTTGGGAGAAAGAAGCCCTGGAGAGCGCCCTGGAAGAGTTCATCCGCGGCAACGAGTGGCCGATGGGCAAGGTAATGAACTGCCTGCGCCTGGCGCTGGTGGGAGCCTCCAGCGGCCTGGGCATAGCCGACATAGTAACCCTGATAGGAAAGGACGAATTCGCCCGCAGGATTGACAACATTGTAAAAACACTCAGTGTATGACAATAGGAATTTGCAGCGATCACGCCGGATATGAATACAAGTCCGAACTGATCAAGTATCTGGCCCGCCGCGGCCACAATGTAATAGACTACGGTACGGATTCATCAGCCAGTGTAGACTACGCAGACTACGCGCACCCGCTTGCTCGTGCAGTAGAAAGAGGCATAGTTGAAAGAGGAATAGCCATCTGCGGTACAGGAAACGGTATGGCTATGACCCTGAACCACCACAAGGGGATCCGCGCCGGACTCGCCTGGAACAAGGAAGTGGCCACCCTGGTCAAGGAGCACAACGACGCCAACGTACTGGTTATGCCTGCGAGGTTCGCCAGCCTGACAATGTGCCGCATTATGATAAAGGCCTGGATGGAGGCTGAATTCGCAGGGGGAAGGCACAAGCGCCGCATAGACAAGATTCCCGTAAAAAGATAGTGACAATTGGCAACGACATCGAACTTTATCCGCAGGGAATAATCCTCCCTGTGGATAAACCGTATAGATGGACGTCCGCCGACGTGATACGCAAGATAAAATTCGCAGCCTGCAGGCACTTCGGTAAGAAGAACCTGAAAGTGGGCCACGCAGGCACCCTGGACCCCCTCGCTACGGGGGTTCTGCTGGTTTGTATAGGCAAGGCCACCAAACTTGCGGAGGAGCTGCAGCGCAGCCCCAAGCAGTACCTGGCCGGAGTCAGTTTCGGAGCCACAACCCCGTCGTACGACAGGGAGAAGGCGATTGACGCACGATACCCTGTTCAAGGAATAACAAGGGAGGCGGTGGAAAGGATGCTGGAAGGATTCGTGGGCGAGCAGGAGCAGGTGGCCCCGCTGTTCAGCGCCAAGAGCGTGGACGGCGTGCGCGCATATGAAATGGCGCGCCGCGCCTACAAACAGGCGGCCTTGAGCGGGGCCGGGTTCGACCACTCGGCAACGGAACTGCTGTCCCGCCAGAAGATAGAGATTAGCGCGCTGAGGCTGGTATCCTTCGGGGAACCGGTCAGGCAGATGGAATCGTTCAAGCCCAATCCTCGCATAAACGTCACTGACATATCGCAGGAGGAAGGCCTTGTGAACGCCGAGATCCTGGTGGACTGCAGCAAGGGCACTTACATACGTGCGCTGGCGCGGGACTGGGGCGAAGCCCTGGGCAGCGGGGCGTTCCTGAACAACCTCAGGCGCACGCGCTGCGGGGATTTCAAGGTAGAAGAGGCGCTGACCATACAGGAGGCAATGGAATGTTTTGGATAGTGCGCAGGCGGCCGAGGCGCCGCAAGAAAACCATCGATGCCGCCACTGCGGCTCAGGTGGAGGAGCTTCGCCGCCAGGCTAAGGCCTACCTTCCGGGACGGCTCAACGAACTTGCAAACCTTTATGGATTCCAATATAACACCTTGAGGATCAAGCATAACAGCTCAAATTGGGGCAGTTGCTCCTCAAAGGGAAACATAAACCTCAACCTGAATTTGATGCGGGTTCCGCAAGACCTTCAAGACTATGTGATGCTTCACGAACTGTGTCATTTGAAGTACTTGAACCACTCTCCACAGTTCCACGCGCTATTAGAAAGCGTCTGCCCCGGGCACCGGGAAAAGCAGCGCCGGCTCAAAGAATACAAGCTAATCTGATAATATTTTGCATTATTGGGTTTTTTGTCTAACTTTGCACGCTTTTTATCCCTATAGGATAAGCAAGGTAAATTATTAACACTTAAGATTTTTTGCACGATGGCTGAATATTTAATGCCTGAGAAGAAGCAAGAGATTTTCGCGAAGTACGGGAAGTCCAATAAAGACACCGGCTCTCCTGAGAGTCAAGTTGCTCTATTTTCCTACCGTATCGCTCACCTTACAGAGCACGTGAAGAAGAACAAGAAAGACGTTGTTACACGCCGCAGCCTTCTCCGTCTTGTAGGTAAAAGACGCCAGATCCTGGATTACCTCCAGCAGACTGACATCGAGAGATACAGACACATCATCAAGGAGCTCGGTCTCCGTCGATAAGAGATAGGAAAGAGTTAGGGATGGTTCCCGGGTGGGACCATCCCTTTTTTAGAAAATGACCGGCCGTGGGGCCGAGACGATTATAAAGACGTAAAGGAAAACAATAATGAACATCATCAACAAGAAGATTGAACTCGCGGATGGCCGCGTGATTGAGATCGAGACCGGTAAACTGGCCAAGCAGGCCGACGGTTCAGCTGTCGTTAAAATGGGGGGCACAATGCTTCTTGCAACGGTTTGCGCTGCAAAGGAAGTCAAGGAAGGCACTGATTTCATGCCCCTGACCGTAGATTACAAAGAGAAATTCTATTCAGCAGGACGTTTCCCCGGCGGATTCATGAAGAGAGAGGGCAAGAGCTCAGACTACGAGATCCTCATCTCCCGCCTCATAGACCGTCCTATCCGCCCTCTGTGGCCGGACGATTTCCACCTGGAGGTTTTCGTCAACGTTACCCTGATTTCAGCTGAAAACGACATCCTGACTGACGCACTCGCAGGCCTCGCAGCTTCCTGCGCACTTGCAACCTCAGACCTGCCTTTCGGAGGCCCTATCTCTGAGGTCCGCGTTTGCCGCATCGATGGCAAGTTTGTCATCAACCCCAACTTCAGCGAAATGGCAAAGGCCGACATAGACCTTATGGTTGCCGCAACTGAAGAGAACAT